>DASXYV010000328.1:0-2608 GCA_036502305.1 Acidimicrobiales bacterium | reverse complement strand
CGGGGATGTAGGAGGCCAGGACGAGGACGTCGGGGCGCGCGGTGGCCACCTGCGTCATGACGGAAGTCCAGTCGGGCTTGTAGGCGTCGTACGCCGTGCGGCTGACCACCTGGAGCCCGGAGGCCTGGGCCGTGGTCACGGCGGCGTCGGCCACCGACTGGCCGTAGGCGTCGTTCTCCCAGACGACGGCCACGCGCGTCTGCGATGGCGCCAGCCCGAGCCGCGGCACGAGCTGAGTGGCGGCGAAGCGGGCCGAGTTGGTGCCGAGGTTCGAGCCCGTCGCCCCGACGCGGAACACCCAGGGCGAGCCCTGCCCCGTGACGCGATCGGCCACCGCGCCCGCCTCCCAGTAGACGAGCCGCGAGTCGGAGGCCGCCGTGGCGGCCGGTATCGACAGCTGCGAGCTGTACGCCCCGAGGACGAGAGGGACGCCGTCATCGTGCAGTGAAGAGACGGCCTTGGTGGCGCCCTCCCGTGTCTCCAGGTCTCGTACGTCCAGCGCGATCCGCTGCCCCTTCACCCCACCGTCCTGGTTGACGAGGTCGGCGGCGATCTTCACGCCCCGCCACTCCTCGGTCGCCGAAGGGGCCTGCGATCCGTGCAGCGGGAAGACGGCGCCGAGGCGCAGCGTCGAGGAGGGATGGCTGCACGCGGCGAGCCCCCAGGACGTGCTCGCCAGGACGACGGTGGCGGCGAGCGTGCGGCGGAGGGACGGAAGTGGGCGCCGGATGAGTTGCAGCACGGGCTCCTCATTTCGCCGAAGATCTGGGCAGGACGACGTAGGTCTACCCGAAGCACCTGGATCGAACACGCGTTCGACTACGGAGGCTGGCGGTCCTAGGGTTGCCCCATGGGTTGGCGCAACCCTCCGATCCCCTGGTCAGAGCTCGAGCGTCGGTTGTCCGACGGCCGACCGCCCAACCGCCCGGCCCACGCCGACGGGGGCGACAGCCCGGCCTGGTCCCGCAAGCGCCAGCCCTACCGCCCCCCGCGGCCATCCCGGCGGAGCGACGCCCCGGTCCCCTACGCCGAGCTGCACTGCCACTCGAACTTCAGCTTCCTGGACGGGGCCTCGCACCCCGAGGAGCTGGTCGAAGAGGCGGACCGGCTCGGCCTCGAGGCGCTGGCCCTCACCGATCACGACGGCATGTACGGGGTGGTCCGCTTCGCCGAGGCCGCCGAGGCCATTGGTGTGCCGGTCGTCTTCGGGGCCGAGCTCACCCTCGACCTGGCTCGACCGGCGCCGCGGGTCGGCGGACGACCCAAGGGCCGCCGTCCCGGTCCCGCCGGCACCATGGGTCACCGCCAGGCTGCCGCCGATCCCGACGGCCACCATCTCGTCGTGCTGGCCCGCGACCCCGAGGGGTACGCCCGGCTGTGCCGGGTCGTCAGCGAGGCCCACCTGGCCGGGGGGGAGAAGGGCCAGCCGGTCGTGTCCCTGACCACCCTGGCCGAGGCTCATGGGGGTCACTGGATGGTGCTCACCGGATGTCGCAAAGGTGAGGTCCCGACCGCCCTGGTCCGAGCCGGCCCCACGGCGGCGGGGCGGGCCCTGGGTCGGCTGACCGACGCCTTCGGGCGTCACAACCTGGCGATCGAGCTGTGGGACCACGGCGACCCGCTGGACACCGCCCGCAACGACGCCCTGGCCAACCTGGCCCTCGCCCACGGCGTGGAGCTGATCGCCACCAACAACGTGCACTACGCCACCCCCGCCCGCCGGGGCCTGGCCACCGCCCTGGCCGCGGTGCGGGCACGGCGATCGCTGGACGAGATCGACGGGTGGTTGCCGGCGGCAGCCGGCGCCCACCTGCGCTCGGGGAGGGAGCAGGCCCGACGGTTCGCCCGCTATCCGGGTGTGGTGGAGCGGGCCGCCGAGCTGGGACGGGACTGTGCCTTCGACCTGCGACTGGTCGCCCCCCGGCTTCCCGACTTCCCGGTGCCGCCTGGTCATTCCGAGATGAGCTGGCTGGTCGAGCTGACCGAGCGGGGAGCGGCGCGTCGCTACGGTCCTCGGGGAGCCGAGCGGGCACCGGGCGCCTACGCGCAGCTGGATCGCGAGCTGTCGGTCATCGAGGGGCTGGGTTTCCCCGGCTACTTCCTGGTGGTGTGGGACATCGTGGAGTTCTGCCGGCGGCGGGGCATCCTCTGTCAGGGGCGGGGGTCGGCTGCCAACTCCGCCGTCTGCTACGCCCTCGGCATCACCAACGCCGACGCCGTCTCGCTGGGCCTGCTGTTCGAGCGCTTCCTCTCCCCCGAGCGGGACGGTCCTCCCGACATCGACATCGACATCGAGAGCGAGCGGCGCGAGGAAGCCATCCAGCACGTGTACGAGCGTTACGGCCGCCACAACGCCGCCCAGGTCGCCAACGTCATCACCTACCGGCCCAAGTCGTCGATCCGCGACATGGGCAAGGCCCTCGGCCATCCGCCCGGCCAGCTCGACGCCTGGTCCAAGCACGTCGAGGGCTGGTATGTGCAGCAGGTGCCCGACGACACCGATATCCCGCCCAACGTGCTCGCCCTCGCCAAGCAGGTCGAGGGCTTCCCCCGCCATCTCGGCATCCACTCGGGCGGCATGGTCATCTGCGACCGGCCCGTGATCGAG
>DASXYV010000327.1:0-2150 GCA_036502305.1 Acidimicrobiales bacterium | reverse complement strand
AGCAGACGAAGGTGCGGTCTTCCACCCTGGCTACGTCGGCGGGGTCGGAGCGGGCCCAGTAGCTGTTCGGCCGCTTGGCCTCCGAGAGCCGGGTGAAGGTCCCGCTCTCGACCAGCATCCGGGCCAGCCGGTCGTACTCCGCCGCGGAGCCGTCACACCATACGACCTGCTCGGGCGTGGCGAGGGAAGCGACCTCGTCGACCCACTGCCGCAGTCTCTGGTTCTTCGTCGGGCCCATCGCCAAGCGCCTCGTTTCGTCGAGCGCGCCGTTGCGCGCAACGAATGGACACAGACGATGCTAGGTCAGGGTCGCGACATGCCCCAATTCAGCCGCCCGAGGCGGCGACGCCCTACGCTCGCCCGACGTGGGCGCCAGACACCGTGGGGAGCGGGCCGCCATCGAGCGGATCCGCTCCCGGCTCCCCGGCCCTCCCGACGGCGAGACCTGGATCGGCGACGACGCCGCCGTGGTGGCGCCACCGCCGGAGAGCCTGCTTCTCGCCACCGATCTCGTGGTGGCGGGAGTCCACGTCGACCTCGATCTGGTGGGAATCGACGATATGGGATGGAAGGCCATCGCGGCCAACGTGAGCGACCTCGCCGCCATGGCCGGTCGGCCGCGACAGGCGCTCGTGGCCGTGGCCGGTCCGGCCGCGACCGACCTGGACAGCCTGTTCGACGGGCTGGCCGAGGCGGCCCGCCACTACCGGTGTCCTGTGGTCGGGGGGGACCTCGCCAACGCCGAGATCCTGGTGGTGTCGGTCGCCGTCACGGGGACGAGCGGGGGGACACCCGCGGTGCGGCGCGACGGGGCGCGGCCAGGCGACGCCCTGTTCGTCACCGGTCCGCTGGGAGCGTCGGCCGCGGGGCTCGAGCTGCTCCGGTCGGGACGAGGTCGGGACGCCCCCGAGCTGGCGGCCGCCCACCGGCGGCCCCAAGCGCGCGTCGAGGAGGGTCAGGCCGCACGGGCGGGCGGGGCCACGGCCATGATCGACGTGTCGGACGGCCTCGCCCTCGACCTCGACCGCGTGGCCGCGGCGTCGGGCGTGGGGCTGGCCATCACCGGGGTGCCGGTTGCCGACGGGGCCACGGCGGAGCAGGCGCTCGGCGGGGGAGAGGACTACGAGCTGGCGTTCAGTGCAGCGGACGCCGATGTCGTGGCGGCGGCCTTTCGGGCGGCCCGGCTGCGGCCACCGGTTCGCATCGGGAGCTGCACGGCCGATCCCGCGGAGCGGCGGCTCGACGGTCGTCGACTCGAGGCTGCCGGCTGGCAGCACGACTGGTGACGAGCAGCTAGCGGGGAACCTTCTCGACCTTGCCGGCCCTGATGCAGGACGTGCAGACGTGGATGCGGCGCGGGCTGCCGTCGACGAGCGCCTTGACCCGCTGGATGTTGGGGTTCCACCTGCGCTTGGTGCGCCGGTGGGAGTGGCTGATGCTCATTCCGAAGGACGGGTGCTTGCCGCACACCTCGCATACCGCTGCCACGAGACGAGCCTCTCGGTCCGGGGACGATGCCTCACTGCGTCCCCATCGGGTGCCCGACGAGGGAACGCTGGGAGGCGACCCCGGAAGGTTAGCATCCGACCATGGACGCGCTGGACCGGCTGGCTGCCGGCGACCTCATGGCGGCGATGCTGGCCTACCGCGACGGCCTTCGCGCCCACCAGGAGGCCATCAACCGTCTCAACGTGTACCCCGTCCCCGACGGCGACACGGGGACCAACATGGCCCTCACCCTGGAGGCGGTGGCGAGCGAGCTCGAAGCTCTCGGCGACTCCGATCTGGAGATGACCGCGGTCTGCAAGGCCGTGGCCCACGGCTCGCTGATGGGGGCACGGGGCAACTCGGGCGTGATCCTCTCCCAGATCCTCCGCGGCGCGTCCGACGTGCTGCGAGGCCTGGAGTCGGCAGGGGCATCGGATGTCGCCACCGCCCTGGTCGACGCGGCGACGGCGGCCGAAGGGGCCGTGATGCGACCGGTCCAGGGAACGATCCTCACTGTCGCCGCTGACGCTGCGACGGCCGCCCGCGCCACGGCCGACGCCGGCGGCGGGCACGCCGACGTGCTCGACGCGGCGCGGGCGGCGGCGAGCGAATCGGTGGCTCGCACCCCCGAGCTGCTGCCGGAGCTCAAGCAGGCGGGGGTG
>DASXYV010000326.1:0-3291 GCA_036502305.1 Acidimicrobiales bacterium | reverse complement strand
CGGCACGCCCGCCGGGAACGGCCATCCGGCGCTTGGGCGCCACGTTCTGGATCTCGGTGGGCTGGGTCGGGCTGGTGATCATCCTCGCCGTGCTCGCCAACGTGTTACCCCTGGACGACCCCAACGCCATCGGCTCGTCCCTTCCGAGACAGGATCCCAGTCTCTCTCATCTTCTCGGCACCGACAGCCTCGGGCGCGACATCTTCTCCCGGGTCATCTTCGGAGCCCGCGTCTCCCTGACCGTCGGCTTCGCCTCGATCTTCATCGGCATGGTGGTGGGTGGCACGCTTGGCCTCATCGCCGGCTTCTACCGAGGGCGGGTGGACTCGATCCTCGATGCCACCAACACCGTGGGACTCGCCTTCCCCGCCCTGGTCTTCCTGCTCGTTCTTGTGACCTTCGTCGGCCAGAGCCTCTTCATCGTGGTGGTGGGAATCGGTGTCCTCTCGATCTTTCCCCTCTTCAGGATCGTGCGGGCCAACACGATCGTCTACGCCCAGCGGGAGTTCGTGCTCGCCGCCCGGGCCCTGGGCGCCAAGAGGATCCGCATCATGGCGCGGGAGATCCTCCCCAACGTGCTGCCCACGGCCCTTTCGTTCGCGCTCGTCGCGGTCGCCGTCGCCATCGTCGCCGAGGGCGCTCTGGCCTTCCTGGGGTTGTCGGTGCGTCCACCGACGCCAACCTGGGGTGGGATGATCAGCGAAGGGCGCAACGCGCTCGAGCAGGATCCGCTCATCTGCCTCTGGCCGTCGCTGGCGCTCTTCTTCACCGTGCTCGCCCTCAACTTCG
Organism: Acidimicrobiales bacterium; assembly: GCA_036502305.1. Classification (GTDB taxonomy): domain Bacteria; phylum Actinomycetota; class Acidimicrobiia; order Acidimicrobiales; family AC-9; genus AC-9. The sequence continues at coordinate 2,502 of DASXYV010000326.1, read as the reverse complement.
CCGGCGATCGTCTGCGGTCGTACTTCGAGGTGAGGGAGGGGGGCCTGTGAGAGGCCGCCGCCACGACCGCCAGAGCCCCACGGGTTATCCGGTCGCGGCCGAGACGTCCGGGCCGCTGCTCGAGGTGGCCGACCTCACGACCCATTTCCGCACCGCCCGGGGGATGGTGCGGGCGGTGGACGGGGTGTCCTTCAGCCTCGACCGAGGGCGGACGCTGGGTGTGGTCGGCGAGTCGGGGTCCGGCAAGACGGTCCTGTCCCGCTCGATCATGGGGCTGCTGCCCCGCACCAACGTCCTGCGCAGCGGCGAGGTGCGGTTCGCGGGTCGAGAGCTGACCGCCATGACCGAGCACGAGCTGCGCGACATCTGGGGCGCGGAGATCGGGATGGTCTTCCAGGACCCGATGACCTCGCTCAACCCCGTCATGCGGGTGGGGCGCCAGATCACCGAGTCGCTCCGCCATCACCTGGGCATCGACCGGGCCGAAGCGCGCCGCCGCGCCATCACCCTGCTCGACTCGGTCGGGATCCCCGAGCCCGAGCACCGGCTGGGCGATTATCCCCACCAGCTGTCGGGCGGGATGCGACAGCGAATCACCATTGCCGTCGCCCTGGCCTGCGGCCCCCGGTTGCTGATGGCCGATGAACCCACCACAGCCCTCGACGTCACTGTCCAGGCCCAGATCCTCGACCTGCTCGCCCGCCAGCAGCAGGAGCGGTACATGGCGATGGTCCTCGTGACCCATGACCTGGGCGTGGTCGCCGGACGCACCGACGAGATCGCGGTGATGTACGCGGGCAAGGTGGTCGAGAAGGCGCCCACCAGGACGATCTTCACGGACATGAAGATGCCGTACACCGAGGCGCTGGTGAAGTCGATCCCCAAGCTCAGCGACCCCAGCCATACCAGGCTGTCGGTCATCCCGGGGCGACCGCCGGACCTGGTCAACCTGCCCCCCGGATGTCGCTTCTACCCCCGGTGTCCCTACGCCCAACAACGGTGCAGGGACGAGGAGCCCCCGCTGCAGGAGGCGAGCACGCCCGGGCACGTCTACCGGTGCTGGTTCCCCGTGGGAACGCCCGAGGGTCGCGACGCGCTCGAGCGCAACCGACGCGAGGGCCGGCTGGGCACCGATGCCCCGGTGGCGCGGGTCGGGGCCTGATGGCGGGCAGCGGGACCGCGCAGCTCCGAACCGAGGAGACCCTCCTGCGCGTCGAGCACCTCGTGGTGGACTTCCCCGCCGGCGCCCGGCGGAAGGTCCACGCCGTCTCCGACGTGAGCTTCGACGTGCGCCAGGGCGAGACGCTCGGACTGGTCGGCGAGTCGGGCTGCGGGAAGTCGACGACCGGGAGAGCGGTGATGCAGCTTCCCCGCCCGACCTCGGGCTCGGTGCGGTTCGCCGGCCAGGAGCTCACCACGCTCAAGCGGCGGGCCCTGCGTGAGACGCGGCCCCGGATGCAGATGATCTTCCAGGACCCAATCTCGTCGCTCAACCCGCGGCGCCGGGTCGTCGACATCGTGGCCGAGCCGTTGGCCATCTGGGGACAGAGCCGGGCGGCAGAGCGTGACACCAAGGTCCGCGACGTGTTCGACGCCGTGGGCCTGGATGTGGACGCAGCCGGTGATCGTCGCCCGTACCAGTTCTCCGGCGGCCAGTGCCAGCGCATCAGCATCGCCCGGTCGCTGATGCTCGACCCCAAGCTCCTGATCTGCGACGAACCGGTGTCTGCCCTCGACGTCTCGGTCCAGGCCCAGATCCTCAACCTCCTGGCCGACACCAAGGAGCGCTACGGGCTGACGATGATCTTCATCGCCCACGACCTGGCCGTGGTGAAGAACGTGAGCGACCGGGTGGCCGTGATGTACCTGGGCAAGCTGTGCGAGGTGGCCGGAGCCGACGACCTCTACCGGTACCCGACGCATCCGTATACCAACGCCCTGCTGGCGTCGATACCCGAGCCCGATCCGGCTATCCGTCCTTCGACCAACGGTGCCGGGCTGGCCGGAGAGATCCCGTCTCCCGTGTCACCACCGAGCGGCTGCCGGTTCCGGACCCGCTGCCCGAGAGCCCAGGAGCGCTGCGCCGAAGAGGAGCCGGTGATGCGACAGATGCGGCCCGACCACTTCGTGGCCTGTCACTTCCCCGTGGAGTCGCCGGTCAGCTTCGGGGCGGCCCCGTCGGCGACCACCAACCGGTAGCTGCCGGCCGCCCTGGGGTGCTCAGCCGGCCGGTGACTCGCCGTCGGCCGGTGGCGCCGGTGCGGCGGACGGCGCTGCGGGCTCACCCTCAGATGCGCCCTCGGGAGCGCCCTCGGACGTGCCCTTCTCAGAGACGAACTCGGCCCACGCCTGCTGGGCCTCGGTCTCGGGGGTGAACTCGGTCTCCGAAAAGCCGATGTAGTTGCCCTGCTCGTCGTAGGCGTGCTCCCCGAAGGCCTCGCGGTACTCGGGAGCGACCTCGCCGCCCTCGGCCGCCTGCTTGATCGACAGGCTGATGCGGCG
>DASXYV010000325.1:0-4070 GCA_036502305.1 Acidimicrobiales bacterium | reverse complement strand
CCACGGCGTCGCCGAGCTGACCCGGAGCATCTTTCCCGACTGGACACAGCGCGTCGACAGCATCCGCGGCGATGACCGCTGGGCCGTGTTCGAGTGGACCGGCCGTGGCACCTACCGGGGGCCGGGAGCCGAGGGCACTCCTGGCGTGGCCGTCGTGATGGAGGGCGCCACGGTTGTCGAGGTCGACGCGTCGGGGAAGGTGACGCGCTGGCGCGACTACCTCGACACCAACGAGTCCATCCAGCAGATCCAGGCCGGGCTGGACGCATCGTCGCCAGCGTCGTCCTGAGCCACCGGCGAGGGCGGTCATCCGCGCGCTGCGCCGACACCCACCAGTTTCGGCTCGACTTCGTCGTCCGGCTCGATCTCGGGCTCCATCGAGATGCGCGGCAAGCGGCGGTCGAGCCAGGAGGGGAACCACCAGTTGGCCCGGCCTATCAGGAGCATGATCCCCGGAATGGCCACGCTGCGGATGACCACGGCGTCGACGAGGATGGCCGCAGCCAGGCCCAGCCCGAACTCCTTGATGACCCGTTCCCCCCCGAGGATGAACGATCCGAAGACCAGCACCATGATGGCGGCCGCCGCTGTGATCGTCCGTCCGGTGGCGGCGAGGCCTCGGCGAACGGCTGCGCCGTTGTCGCCTGTGCGCAGCCACTCTTCGTGGATCCGGGTGACCAGGAACACCTCGTAGTCGGTCGACAAGCCGAACAGGATCGAGAACAGCATCACGGGCAGGAACGCCTCGACGGGGCCGGCGCGGCTGACCCCGAACACCGAGCCCAGCCAGCCCCACTCGAAGACGGCCGTGATGATGCCGAAGGCGGCGCCCGCCGACAGGAGGTTCATGATCGCCGCGGTGATCGGGATCACCAGGCTGCGGAACACCACCACGAGTAGCAGGAATGACAGTCCGACGATCACGCCGACGAAGACGGGGAGCTTGGATCCGAGGACGTGGCTGAAGTCGGAGAAGATAGCTGTGTTCCCTCCCACGTACACGACGAGGTGGGATCCGGCGACGGCGGGCGGGATCACCTGGCTGCGAAGGTGCTGGATGAGGTCGGCGGTGGCGGCGTCCTGGGGCGCCGATCGGGGGTAGGCGGTGACCAGCGCCACCTGTCCATCGCCGGGCGCGGGCACGAGCCGCGGCGTGCCCACCCGGGCCACGCCCGGCTGGTTGCCCACGGCGGTGACGACCCGCTGGAGCGCGGCCGCTTGGCTCGGGTCGTGCACCACGGTGGTCAACTGGAGAGGGCCGTTGAAGCCGGGCCCGAAGCCCGTGGCCAGCAGGTCGTAGGCCTGACGGGTGGTTGTCGTCGTCGGGTCGTTGCCCTGGTCGGACGCGCCGAGCCGGAGCGAGAAGAAGGGCAGGGCGAGGACGACGATCACCGCGACCGCGGCTACCGCCGGGACCAGCGGTGCCCGCTCCAGGCGCGCGGACCAGCGGGCCCACCTGCTTCGGTCGCCGTCGTCCACCCGTCCGGTGGCGGCCAAGGCGGCGCGCTGGCGCCGCGACAGGACGCGAGGACCCATGAAGCCGAGCAGGGCCGGCAGCAGCGTGAGCGACGCGGCCATGGTGAAGAGCACGCCGATGCTGGCTGCCACGGCCAACCCGTTGAGGAAGCTGATCCCCAGGGCGAACATGCCCAGCAGGGCGATGCAGACGATGATGCCGGCGAAGAGAACGGCGCGTCCCGACGTGCGGAGCGCGGTGGTGAGCGACGATTCGACATCACGCCCGGCGAGGAGGCCCTGCCGGTGGCGCGTCACGATGAACAACGCGTAGTCCACGCCGACACCGAGCCCGATGAGAAGGACGAGCTGGGACGAGAACTCGGGCATCTTGAGCACGTGGCTCAGCAACCCGATCAGCGAAATGGCGGTGCCCAGGGACACGAGGGTCGAGATCAGCGGAAGGGCCATGGCGAGAAGCGAGCCGAAGACGAGGAACAGGACGACCGCGGCGGCGATGATGCCGATGCCGCTGCCGCCCAGCCCCGGGCGGTTCGCCTTCTCGGCCACCTGGCCGGAGACGGCGACCTGGAGGTTGCTGGAGTCGGCCGACTTGGCCACTTTGACCAACGTCGTCGCCTCGTCGGTCGAGACGCTCTGGCCCAGCTCGTCGAAGGTGACCGTCGCGAAGGCAATCGTGCGGTTGGCGCTCACCTGGCTCGCCCCCGCGGGGCTGTAGGGCGAGACGACTGTCGTCACGTGCGGGAGGGTCGACACCCGGGCCAGCATGGCGTTCACCTGTGACTGGACGGCCGGATCCTCGATCGTCGCCCCGCCCTTGGCGGCGACGACGATCTGCTCGGTGTCGCCCGATTGCCGGGGCGACGCCGCCTTGAGCAGGTCGATCGCCCTCGTCGAGTCGGTGTGAGGAAGCGTGAAGGAGTTCGAGTACGCGCTACCCGCCGCGCTCGAGAGCCCGAAGAGGGCGACGAGGCCAAGCAGCCAGGCGGCCAGGACGATCCGGCGGTGGCGGAAGCACCAGGTGGCGATGGTATGCAAGCGTCAGTCTCCTGTTGCGACGATGTCTACGGGCTCAGGCGGCCGCAGCCGGCTCGGGCATGACCTCCACCGCCGACGGCGACTTCGCGGGGCTGCGGAAGACGACGAAGGCGACCAGCGCGGCCACCAGAGCCACGGCCGACCCCACCAGGAAGGCGGTCTCCAGCCCGCTGGTGAACGAGGTGAGCGCGGCGTTGGTGACTGCCCTGGTGACCGCTGGGTTCCCTGCTGTCGTGGGCACGATGCCCTGGGCCACGGAGTGGGAGGCCGAGGCCAGCTCGTGGGCCGTAGCGGTCGGCACGCCGGCGGCCAGGAGCTTGCCGGTGAACACCGAGGCGACCCGGCTGGCCATGATCGTGCCCAGGATCGAGGTGCCCAGGACCGCCCCGATCTGGAGGGCGGTGGTCTGGATCCCGGAGGCGATGCCCGCCCGGTCTCTCGGCGCGCTGCCGACGACGGCCTGGGACGCCCCGGTCTGGACCATCCCGACCGCGAGGCCCATGAGTAGGAACCAGGGCCAGATGCCGAGATAGGAGGAGGTCGGGCCCAGCTGGGACAGGCCCGCCAGGCCACTGGAGATCAGGACGAAGCCGGCGGTGAGCGGGAGGCGGGGGCCGATCCTGCCGACGATGGCGCCGCCGAGCGGTGCGCTCACGCCGATGACGGCCGTCAGGGCCAGCATCCTCACCCCTGCCCCGACGGGGGAGTAGCCGTGGACCCGCTGCAGGTAGAGGGTGATGTAGAAGAGCACGCCGAAGAGACAGAAGGCCACGACCACGACGAGACCGACGCCCGCGGAGAAGCGGGGCGAGCTGAACAGGTTCAGGGGGATGAGCGGCGATCTGGCCACCCGTTGGCGGACGACGAAGCCGGCCAGCAGCACGGCCGCGGTAGCCAGGAACGACATCACCGCGGTGCTGCCCCATCCGTGCGTCTCGGCCTGGATGAAACCCCAGATCAAGCTGAAGAGCCCTCCCGAGAGCAGCAGGACGCCGGGAAGGTCGAAGCCCCGACCCGAGGTCAGGTCCTTGGAGTCTCTGATCACCCACGAACCGACGGTCACGGAGAGGGCGGCGACGGGCAGGTTCACGAAGAAGATCGCCTGCCACGAGACGTGCTCGACCAGCAGGCCGCCGATGATCGGGCCTGAAGCGATTGCCACCGAGGACGCACCCGCCCAGAAGCCGACCGCCTGGGCCAGGCGCTCGGCGGGGAACGTCGCCCGCAGGATGGCAAGGGTCTGGGGCAGCAGCATGGCTCCGAAGAGCCCCTGGACGACCCGGAAGCCGACCAGCTGGGTGAGCGACCCGGACAGGCCGCAGGCCAGGGAGGCGATCGCGAACCCCGTGGTTCCGATCAGGAAGATGCGCTTGCGCCCGAAGCGGTCGCCCAGCTTGCCGCCGGTGATCAGCCCCGTCGCCACGGCGAGGAGGTAGGCGTTGGTCACCCACTGGAGCCCGCCCAGGCTGGCGCCGAAATGACGGCCGATGGTCGGGTTGGCGACGGACACGATCGTGTTGTCGAGGCCGACCATCATCAGGCCGAACGAGACCGCC
>DASXYV010000324.1:0-2205 GCA_036502305.1 Acidimicrobiales bacterium | reverse complement strand
GGCTCATGTGCAGCCCCTCGATTGGCGAGGTGGAAGACCCCTACTCCGCCCACTTCCATCCCGGTCGATTGGGGAGACAACCCGACGGCGTCTTGCCGGTCGAGGGGCTGCAGATGAGCCGGGCGTTCGAGCATCGACCGGCTATGGCCGGCGAGGTGGTGTCGCTGCTCGCCCCGGTGCCCTCCGGCGTCATCGTTGACGCCACGGTGGGTGGGGGTGGTCACGCCCAGGCCATCCTGGACGCCCACCCCCGGCTCACCGTTCTGGGGATCGATCGAGATCCCGCTGCCGTGGCCGCGGCGTCGGACACCCTGGCCCGGTACGGCGATCGCGCCGTCGTGCGTCGGGCGCGGTTCGATCGACTCGCTGAGGTCGTCGACGAGGTCGGGTGGACGCCGATATCGGGCGTGCTCTTCGACCTCGGTGTGAGCTCGGCCCAGCTCGACGACGCGAATCGAGGCTTCTCCTACCGGTACGACGTGCCGCTGGACATGCGCATGGACCCCGGCGAGGGCCGCACCGCGGCCGACGTCGTGAACGGCCTTCCACAGGCCGAGCTGGCCCGGCTGCTCGCGGCCAACGGAGAGGGGCGGTTCGCTCGTCGCATCGCTGCCGCCATCGTGGCTGCTCGCCCTCTGGAGACGACCGGGCAGCTGGCCGACGTGGCGAGGGACGCGATTCCTGCACCAGCCCGCCGTCGCGGCGGCCACCCCGCCAAGCGGGTCTTCCAGGCCGTGCGCATCGAGGTCAATGCCGAGCTCGACGTGCTGGACCGGGCCCTCGACGCGGCCATCGATCTGCTCGTGCCGGGAGGTCGCTGTCTCGTGCTCTCCTACCACTCCGGAGAGGACCGTCTCGTCAAAGGCCGCTTCGCCGAGGCCGTCACCGGAGGCTGCACGTGCCCACCGGGGCTTCCCTGCGTGTGTGGCGCCCGCCCTCGTGGCCGCCTGGTCGGGCGAGGGGCGCGACGACCGTCCGCGGTGGAGGTGGAGGCCAACCCTCGGGCTGGCAGCGCCCGCCTCCGGGCTCTGGAGCGTCTGGACGACGACCGGTCGAACTCGTGACAGTCACCCAGGGGCGCAGGCTGGCGCAGGCGTCCGCCCGCGCCGAGCCGTTGGCCGACGGGTGGGAGGACACCGGAGGTCAGCGCGACGGCGTGATCACGTTTCCACGGCCGGCCCGGGAGGCCGGCCTGGGTGGAGCGGCGGCCCGGGAGGCCGGCCTGGGTGGAGCGCCGGCCCCCGATCCACGACCGGCGCGGGCGCCCCTACGCGTCCTTCCGACCGAGCACCTCGAGCGCAGGGCCCGTCGTCGCCGAGCCCGGCTCACCCTGACGGTCGCGGCCTCCCTGGTGGCGGGCTCGCTGCTCGGGGTGGTGGCCATCAACGTCATGATCGCCCAGGACCAATTGCGGCTCGACCGGCTCGACGCGCAGCGGAATGCTGCGCTGGCCCACCGCGGCCAGCTTCAGTTGCAGTTGGCCCAGCTCCAGGCGCCGGCGCGGATCGTCGCCCAGGCTGAGCAGCGCCTCGGCATGGTCGTGCCCTCGAAGCTCACCTATCTCTCGGGCAACGGGGCTCCGGTGCAGACGACCGCCGGCGGTGCCGTCCCGCCGCCGCTTCCCTCGCCCTCGCCCCCCGCCGCCGCCCCGACATCGCCGGCGGCCGGCGCGACGCCACCCGCGGGATCGTCGACGCCCCCCAGCCCAGCGCGCGCCGGGCCAGCCTCGCCTCCGTCCACCACTCCTTCCACGGTCGCGGGCTCCTCGCACCGGTGAGCCCGGGCCCCACGGCGCGAGACGCTGGTCCATCTGAGCGACCGGGCGCCAGGAACGGCCGGACCGGCAGACCGACCCAATCGATCGTCCAACCTGACGGGTCCGCCGGCGCGAATGGCGGCGGACCGGCGATCCGGTCCATCCGGCAGGCCCGCCCGCCGAGGCGGCCGGCGAGGACGCACGGCCGGCGCTTGGCGGTGATGTTCCTCGTGATGGCCCTCGTGGTCGTGGCCGTCGTGGCCCGCCTGATGTATGTCCAGGGCGTCTCGGCGGGCCGGTACGCGGCGGTGGGCCAGGCCCAGCTCCTCCACACCGTGACCGTCCCCGCCTTGCGAGGCTCGGTCGTCGACCGCAACGGCGAGCCGCTGGCCATGTCCGTCCTCCAGACGACCGTCGTCGCGGATCCCCACCAGGTCTCCGACCCGAGA
>DASXYV010000323.1:0-3475 GCA_036502305.1 Acidimicrobiales bacterium | reverse complement strand
CGTGCGGCTGGCGTTGGACGGGTCGGTGGCGTGGACTCCGCCGACCGGCCCACCGGTCAGGTTCCAGAGCACCCACGAATCAACCGTTCCAAGCGTCAGCTCGGGACTTCGCTCGACGCCGCCCTCGGTGAGCAGCCACTCGAACTTGGTGGCCGAGAAGTAGGGATCGAGGACGAGACCGGTGCGTTCCCGCACCAGAGGCAGATAGCCGGCATCCCTGAGGGCGTCGCATCGCCCGGCTGTGCGGCGGTCCTGCCAGACCAGCGCCCGATGGAGCGGTCGGCCGGTGCCGCGATCCCACGCCACCGCCGTCTCACGCTGGTTGGTCATGCCGATGGCCGCGACCGGCTCGTTCCGGTCGGCCAGCTGGGCGCTGACCGTCGACAGCACGTGCTGCACGCCGCGCCAGATCTCGTCCGCGTCGTGCTCGACCCAGCCGGGTCGCGGGTAGTGCTGGGTCAGCTCGCGGTAGGACGACAGCACTGGAGAGCCGCTCTCGTCCACGGCCAGGGCCCGCACGCCCGTGGTGCCGGCATCGACGGCGAGCACGACGGCCATGACGTCAGCCGAGGTGCCGCAGCACCGACCGCATCTTCGTCGTCATGGCGTTGTCGTGACCGGGACGAAAGTCGATCTTCATGACCAGGCTCACCCTGGGCGCCCGCTCGGCGACCCGGTCCACGCAGGCCTTGATGACCGGCATCACCTCGTCCCACTCCCCTTCGACATTGGTGAACATGGCGTTGGTCTCTGAGGCGAGCCCGCTGTCGCGCACGACCTTGACCGCCTCGGCCACGAGGTCGCCGACCGACTCCCCGACGCCGAGCGGGGTCAGAGAGAAGGCGGCGATCATGGTGGACCTCCCGTGCGTGGATCGGTGCCCGCGGGCGTTCGGGGAGGATCTTAGAAAAACGTCACCGCCCACGGTTGGGGATCCCACGCCAGGGCGGCGTGGGTGCGGGCGGCCGCGCCCGCGACCCGTTCGGCGACCCGACCGGCGCGGACGAGCGCCCCGAGACCGACGCCGCCGAGGAACGTGGCGGCCAGGTCGGCGGTGTCGAGGCTCAGGTCGGGCTGCGCCGAGGTCCGGATGCACCGGGCGCCGTCTGGGCCGCCTTCCAGCAACCAGCGCCCCTCGTTCCACGGGCAGAAGGCGTCCGAGACCTCCAGCACCACCCGCACGTCGGCCGCGTACCGGCGCCCCGAGAGCGCCGCCTCGAGGTCCACCAGGCGCACCCAGAGGGTGTCGGCCAGCCGGCGCTGCAAGGCCTGGGTGTCGGCCAGCATCCAGACCAGCGGCTCGTCGGCGGGGCGCTGGCCCGCTCTGACCGTGCGAACCAGGTCGGTGTCGAGCAGGAACCGCCAGATGGTGCCCTCGGCCTCGGGGGTGACGGCGAGGACCTCGCCGGCGACCAGCTCGTGCGCAGGGCCGCCGATCGTCCAGTCGGGCGTCACCCGGTACGAGGCGTACGCCTCGATGCCCGACGGCCCGTCGACGAGGGCGTGGCGGCGGTCACCGGGGCGGCGCAGCCGGTAGCTGATCCATGCGGCCGAGCGGTCGACCATGCCCGGTGTCGTGCGCCACAGGCGCTCGTGGACCGACGCCATCGCCGGCCGGACCTCGTCTGTCTCGACGAGACGGACGGGCAGGTCCGCGGCGATGCCGGGGACGAAGTCGGTCGCCGTCCGAGCGATCTCCCAGTTCAGGCCGAGGACGGCCAGGCCGTAGCCGAAGCGGCGGTAGATCCGGCTCTCGGAGGCCCAGAGGCAGGCGAGGGGCTCGCCTCGGCCGCGGACGTCGTCCAGCTGTCTGCGCATGAGCTCGGTCAGCAGGCCCCGGCGTCGGTGGGTGGGCAACACCCCGACGTCTCGCACCCCCGCCGCGCCCAGGTGCCCGCCCGGCACCGAGAGACGGAAGGTGGACGCCTGGGCCGTGGCCACGACGGCGCCCCCTTCCCAGGCAGCCAGGGTGCGCTCCGACTCGAGGGTGTCGATGCTCGCCTCGAACCGCTCCTTGTCGAAGGGCTGGCTGAAGCCACCGCTGGCCGCGCGCGCGCACGCCTCGGCCTCCGCCGGCTCGATTGTCCGGATCACCACGTCCACGCCCGACGTTCTACCGGGTCAGGGTTGGTGGGGCTCGACGCGGGCGTTCGGTCGCCCTCCGAGTGCCCTTCGTATGGCACAGTCTCTTGACAGCCATGAAGTTACGGTGCTGTAATTAGACGCTAGATCTTGTGCTACCGGACACTGGTAGCCACAACCGGTTGTGGTCAGGGCCTGTCGTACACGGGGGAGTCCTGATCCTGGGGGTGGCTGAGGGAGGGCCCGGTGGACACGGGCCAGACCGCATCCCCTCCAAGGAGGCTCCTCCGATGGCGATCGCTCCCCAGCGCTTGGGAATCGGCATCCGCCGACATTTCACCACCGAGGGGGTCCACCCGTACGACGAGCTGCCCTGGGAGCAGCGCGACGCCCGCATCACCAACTTCCAGGACGGGTCGGTCGCCTTCGAGCAGCTCGGCGTCGAGGTGCCGTCGACGTGGAGCGTGAACGCGACCAACATCCTGGCCCAGAAGTACTTTCGGGGGACCCTGGGCACCGCCGAGCGGGAGTGGTCGCTGCGCCAGGTGGCGGACCGGGTCGTGGACACCATCACCAAGTGGGGCGCCAAGGACGGCTACTTCCTCGACCGGGCCGAGGCGGAGGCGTTCCGCGACGAGCTCAAGCACCTCGTCGTCCACCAGAAGGCCGCCTTCAACTCCCCGGTGTGGTTCAACATCGGCGTGAGAGGCGTGCCCGCCCAGGCCTCGGCCTGTTTCATCCTCGCCGTCGAGGACCGGATGGACTCCATCCTCAACTGGTACGTCGAGGAGGGAACCATCTTCAAGGGCGGGTCGGGCTCGGGGATCAACCTCTCCAACCTGCGGTCCTCGTTCGAGGGCCTGAAGGGCGGCGGGACGGCATCCGGTCCGGTGAGCTTCATGCGCGGCGCCGACGCCTCGGCGGGCACGATCAAGAGCGGGGGCAAGACCCGTCGGGCCGCCAAGATGGTCATTCTCAACTCCGACCATCCCGACATCGAGGACTTCATCTGGTGCAAGGCCACCGAGGAGCGCAAGGCTCGGGCCCTGCGCGATGCGGGCTTCGACATGGACCTCGACGGCCTCGACAGCCATTCGCTCCAGTACCAGAACGCCAACAACTCGGTCCGGGTGACAGACGAGTTCATGCAGGCTGTCCTCGACGACGCCGACTGGCAGTTGCAGGCCGTGACGACGGGAGAGCCCGTCCGCACCGTCAAGGCTCGGGAGCTGTTCCGCCAGATCGCCACGGCGGCGTGGGAGTGCGCCGACCCCGGCATGCAGTTCGACACCACCATCAACCGCTGGCACACCGCTCCCAACACCGGACGGATCAACGCGAGCAACCCGTGCTCGGAGTACATGCACCTCGACAACTCGGCGTGCAACCTCGC
>DASXYV010000322.1:0-11220 GCA_036502305.1 Acidimicrobiales bacterium | reverse complement strand
CTCCTCGGCGAGCTCGCTCGCCAGAAGGTGGGCAGGGTGATCGGCGTTGGCCGGGACCTGGACCGCCAGTTGGCCCGCCGCTCCGAGCGCGGTCGTCCATCGGGCCAGCACGGCGGGGTGGTCGGCGACCCAATGCAGGGCTGCGTTGGAGATCACCACGTCGAGCCGCTCGGCGCTGGCGAAGTCGGCGATGTCGCCTTCGGCAAACGCGACGCCGGAAGCCCCGAGCTGCCTGGCCCTGGCCAGCATCGCCGGCGAGGAGTCGACCCCGAGGGTTCGGCTGGCACCGAGACGATCGTGGGCGGCGGCCGTGAGCTCCCCAGTGCCGCATCCCAGATCGGCCACCAACCCGTTCGGCACTGGCCGGACAAGGGCGAGCAGGTCGAAGAAGGGCGCCGCCCGCTCGTCCCTGAACCTCGAGTACTGGTCGGGATCCCAGCCGTCGCTCACCGCTGCGTCCCAGCCACCTGGTGAGGGCCGCTCACCAGCCCATGATCGCCAGCCACCCCCGGGCAACGGCCTGATCGCCGAGGACCTCGGGGCCCGACCCGGATTGGCGGCCCCAGCACGTCAGAAAGAGCTCGGAGGCGTCGCCGCGGAGCGCGGCGTCGGCCTTGGCGTGCCCCGGAGTCACGTCGAGCTGTCCGTCGCTCACGGACAGCAGCCACTCTCCTGTGGTGTCGGTGCAGTGGAGGTGGAGGGTGCCGAGGGCCGGGCCGTCGGACGGCTGCGGGACCGAGAGGGGGAGGAGAAGCTCGACGACCTCGGCGATGCCGTCCGCCGCCCGCTGAGGGTCGATCGGCTCCGGACGATCGAGCGCCGCCTGGGCGTCCCAGCGGTGTACCGCGGTCTCGTGCGCCATTCGTCTCCGCCAGAAGGATGCAGTGGCTGGTCCATCTCGCCAGGTACCCGCTGGATCGTCGTCGTCGGCGGTCTCGAGCGCGTCGACCAGGGACATGGTCGAGCCTCGCAGCCAGGCGATGCGCGGCGGCCCGTCGGGAGCCCGCGGCAGCGTGGCGCGGTCGACTCCCTCGGGTGCTCGCCGGCGGACGCATTCGCCGGCCCACATATGGATCAGACCGACGTGCAGGGCGAGCTTGGCCATGTCCCAGCTCGGGCACGAGGGCACAGGATGCTCCAACCCCGACGCCGCCGCGTCGGCCAGAGCGGCACCGTCGGAGGCGATGGCGGCGATGTGGTCGGTCGCGTTCACGGCCCCGACTCTCGCACACGGTGACCCCCGCTCCGGGGCCGGTTCCGATGACCGGGCGCGTCGGTCCCCAATATGGGGGACGGCGTATACCCCTGCCGACGACTAGTTGCCCGACGAGCCGGTCCACCGTGCGGTGCGCGACGAACTAGTCCATCGGCTAGCTGAAAATGGACAACTCTGACCATTGCGGTCGTCCTCCGTCGAGGTGATCATGTCCCGGAGGAGGGACCGGACCACGAAGGACTAGGTTCGGTACCTTTGGGGGCGAATCCAGGTGGGGGGACTCCGGCACCAAGGAGGCCGTAGTGCAGGTCATGCGAGGCGACGGGCCCACACGGCTCGAGGGCGCCGCCCGCTCGTCGCTCGGCGACGCGAAGGTCGCTCGCCAGACCCAGGAGGATGGTGTCTCCGCGTTCGAGTACTTGTGCCGGCGGCACATCGGCCCCGCGTGGGATCTCGCCTACGCGGTGACCGGGGAGCGCAGGGACGCCGCCGCGGCGGTGGCGGAAGCCTTCGTCAGGGTGCTCAGGCCGGGCCGGCCGGCCCGGTTCGACAGCCCCGATCAGCTCGAGACGGCGCTGCTGTCGGCAACCCGTGCCGCCACCATCGAAGCGGCGAGGCGCCCCCACCCAGAAGGGGCCGGCCAGCCGGCCGCCGCAGTGGATGGCGAACACGTCGGCGGCGCGACGAGGTTCGAGGGCGAGCCGGGCTCCCGACTTCCGATCGTCACCGCGGCGTACCGCAGCCTTCCTGAGCGGTGGCGCTCGGTGCTGTGGCTGACCGAGGTCCTCCACACCGACATGAACGAGACGGCCGTGGTCCTCGGGGTGTCTGGCAACGGCCTCGCCCAGCTCGGCCACCGGGCCCGGTCGGGGCTGCGGGAGCGGTACCTGCAGGCCCAGCTGCGCGGCAGCGTGGCGGCCGGTTGCCACCCGACCGTGGAACACCTCGCCGCCTTCACCGCCAGCACCTTGGCGCCGAACGAGCTGGGCACCGTCGAGAAGCACCTGCGAGGCTGCCACGACTGCCAGGAGCGGGAGGCCGAGCTCGACGACCTCGGCGCCATGCTCACCCGGATCGCCGTGCCAGCCCCGCCCACGCTGGTGGCCATGGCCACCAGCAGGTGGAAGGACGCGGCCAACGCAGCCACTGTCGTCCCGAGGACGCCGCTCCGCCTGCTGTCGTTTCCCAACTCCGGCCGCAAGCCGGTGGCTGGTGCGGCGCTGGCGGTCATGGGCCTGGGCATCATCGGCGCCGCCGTGGTGAGCGGGCCCCTGCTCACCCACGGCCCGGGCTCGGGAGGACTGGCGCCCGCGGCGGCCGCGCCGACGGAGGTCAACCAGTCCGGGGCGACGGGGGGAGCGAACCCCTTCCTCCTCTCGGGCAACCAGGCCCCGGCTACGACCAGCGCGCCGACGACCTCGACGTCCACGGCGGCCGCCGGCGGCGGCGGAGGCGCAGTCACCACGCCGGCCACCGTGGCTAGTGGTGGTGGGAAGGCGCCGGCCGGGGGCGGCGGCGCTTCCACCGCCGGGCTGGTGCCGGCGACGCCGGGCGCACCGCCCACGACCTCGATCGTGCCCAAGGCCCCGCCGCCACCGCCGCTGCCCGCCGTCACGCTGCCACCGTTGACGGTGCCGTCGACGCTGCTGCCCAAGCTCCCCAAGCTGCTTCCCTGACCGGCGGCCCGAGGACGGGACTCACCTGAGCCCTCGGTCATCGGCGTCATCGTGGCAACGGCGGCCCGGGAGGCCGGCTCGAGGAGTCAGTCGGTAGGGTTCAGCCCACGACAGGTGGCCGAGGAGGTCAGTGATGGCAGCCGAGCGTTTCCCGATCGAGGCCGGCCACGTCATGATGTTCGCCCGCAGCGTCGGCGATCCCAACCCCGTCTATTACGACGAGGATCGCGCTCGGTCGGCTGAGGTGGGCCGCATCATCGCGCCGCCCACGTTCGTGCAGGCCAGCGCCCAGTTCGATCCGGACTATCCGCTGCGGCCGAAGATCGGCCAGCCCTGGTTCGGATCGGGCAAGGAGGCTTCGGGCACGGCGGGAAGTGGAGGCGAGCAGCGTGACAGCGCATCGGCTCCGCCGGGTGGCGGGGCCGGCCGGGGGCTCCACGCCGAGCAGCATTTCGAGTACCACCGGCCCCTCGGCGTGGGTGACGTGTTGTCGGCGACGACGCGCCCGGGTGCGACGTGGGAGAAGGAGGGGCGCCGTGCCGGCAAGCTCATGTTCGCCGAGACGATCACCGAGTACCGCAACCAGGAGGGTGACCTCGTGGTGACGGCGCGCAGCGTCGGGGTCCGCACCGAGCGGGCGGCGGGCTGAAGTGGCGCTGCGGGCGAGTGAGCTCGAGGTCGGTGCCGTGTTCGAGGAGCCGGTCGTCGAGGACCTGACGCGCACCCAGATCGTCCAGTACGCCGGCGCCTCGGGCGACTACAACCCGCTGCACAGCGACGAGGTGTTCGCCACCAATGTGGCCGGGTACCCATCGGTGTTCGCCCACGGCATGTTGACCATGGCGATGACCGGGCGGATGCTGACCGACTTCGTGGGCGACGGCCGCCTGCTCGGCTTCGGCGGCCGGTTCACGTCCCAGGTGTGGCCGGGTGACACCCTCGTTGCCAGCGCCACCGTCGCCGCCATCCGAGAGGAACGGGGCCGACACGAGGCCGGCCAGCACGTCGCCGAGCTGACGGTGCGAACCGTGAACCAGGATGGGGCCGAGGTCTTCTCGGGCACGGCGACCGCTCGACTCGATCCCTGACGGTTGGGAGCGGGCACAGGGTGACCGCGGCCACAGCACCATCCGAGCCTGCCGCGGCGCATGCCGTGGCGGCCGAGGTTGGTGCGTGGTTGGCGGCGCGATGGGACCCGGATCTGAGCCTGGTCGCATGGCGCGGCCTTCTCGCCGACTCGGGCTGGGGCGCTCCGACCTGGCCCCCCCAGTGGTGCGGACGGGGCCTTCCGGCGGCGATGGCCGAGGTCGTCGAGCGGGAGCTCGACCGAGTCGGTGCCGTCGGACCGCCCCAGGGCTCGGGAATGTTGCTGGCCGCGCCGACGATCCTTCAGCACGGCTCGGACGACCTGAAGGCAAGGCTCCTACGGCCCGTCGTCACCGGGGAGCACACGTGGTGCCAGTTGTTCAGCGAGCCCGGGAGCGGCTCGGATCTCGCCGGCCTCACCACGCGCGCCGAGCGGGACGGCGACGAATGGGTGGTCAACGGGCAGAAGGTCTGGACCACGAGCGCCCATCACGCCCGCTTCGGGATGCTCCTGGCCCGCACCGACTGGGATGCGCCCAAGCACCGCGGGATCACCTACTTTGCCATCCCGATGGACCAACCCGGTGTCGAGGTCCGGCCCCTCCGCCAGATGAACGGGCACGCGTCCTTCAACGAGGTGTTCCTGACCGACGCCAGGGTCGCGACGGCGAACGTCATCGGCGGTGTCGGCGACGGCTGGACCGTTGCCCACACCACCCTGGCCCACGAGCGGCGGTTGTTCTCCGGGCTGCGCGGACGACCCGCCTCGTGGGGGAGTGGGCGTGCTGTGCGCGAGGCCGAGCTCGAGATCGCGGCCAGCCTCGAGCCGTACAAGTGGTACCCGCAGCGGGCGGGGCGGGTCGACCTCGTCGCCGATCGGGCCAAGGCGACCGGTCGGAACGACGATCCTGTGGTGCGCCAGGAGGTCACCCGGCTCCTGGCCATGGCGCGCACTGCGCAGTGGACTGCCCAGCGGGCCAGGGCGGTCCGCGCCCTGGGGCGGCCTCCCGGCCCCGAAGGCTCGATCGGCAAGCTGAGCGCCAGCGCCATCGCCCGGGCGGCGGCACGCGCCCACACCCTGATCGCCGGTGCGCGGGGCATGCTCACTGGCGCTGACGGGCCGCTCGACGGCATCATCGCCGAGGTCCTCGTCTCGGTCCCGGCCGTGTCCATCGCCGGCGGCACCGACGAGATCCAGCGCGACATCATCGGTGAGCGGGTGCTCGGCCTTCCGAGAGGGGCCCGCCCGGATGCTGACGTTCCGTTCCGAGACGTCCCGAGGAACGCAACCGCCCCTCGCGGGGGCTAGAGGCCTGGTCCGAACCCTTCCGACCCCGGCCGGTCGGAGGAAAGGGTCCCGAGGAGAGAGGTGCAGAACGGCCCCGCAGAGAACACAGATGCGTGGCTGTGCAGGACGATCGCCACCTCGGCCCCGGTGAGGGCTCGCTCGGCCCCGCGGCCATGCGCGTCGAGGTTGGCGTCGGCGTCGACGGCGCCCGTGCCGTTGTCGAGGTCGAGGCGCTCGACGTCCCCGCTCCAGCAGGAGCAGCGGCGGCCCCGCCCGACGACGATCCCGTGCCCGCCAGCGGGGCCCAGGAGCGCCTGCAGGCCAGCCTCCGGGCACTGACCGACGTCCTCCGGCGGTGGTACCGGCCGGCCGAGCGAGGCCACGCCCAGGCCCTGCACACCCTCGGCAAGATCCTCGAGGAGAGCGACGCCGCCAAGGCGGAGGAGTGCTTTCGGTGGGCGGCCCGCACGGGTGACGTCGACTCCATCGCCGACCTCGGGGTCATGAGCGCTGTCCGCGGCGATCTGGTGGAGGCGAAGGGCCTGTTCGCACGGGCGGCCCGCTCCGGCCACGCCCGGGCCATGTACAACCTCGGCGTCCTCGCCGAGGGAGTGAGCCCTGAACGTACCGAGGAGTGGTACCGGCGGGCTGCGGGGGCCGGCTTCCCCGACGCCATGTACAACCTCGGCGTGCACCTCGAAGCCCACAACGAGCCCGAGGAGGCCGAGGAGTGGTACCGAGAGGCGGCCGCGACCGGTCACATCCACGCCATGAACAACCTCGGCGCCAGGCTCCAGCGACGGCGTGAGCTCCGGGAGGCCGAGCTTTGGTACCGGCGGGCGGGCCAGGGGGGCCACACCGACTCCATGAACAACCTGGGGGCCATGCTGGAACGCCGTGGTCAGGTACACGAGGCGGAGCGGTGGTATCGCCGTGCCGCCGAGGCTGGCGACGTCCGCGCCATGGCCAACCTGGCGGCCGCCCTCGACGGTCGGGGCGAATCCGACGAGGCCGAGCGCTGGCATGCACTCGCCGACCCCGAGTGGACGCCACGACGCAGGTCACCCGGAAGGCGGTAACCTCCTGCCCACTCGTCGGGGGCCCTCACGGAGGTATCGAGATGCCGAGCGTGGCTGACAAGTGGCGGAACCTCATGGGGGCCGTCGTTGTCATCGTCGGCCTCGTCGTGGTCGCCGGCGTCTTCGCCGGCACGGTGTGGAAGTTCGGCAGCGCCATCGACATCGTGGCGGTGATCGGCTCGGTGACGGGTGTGGTGGGGGTCATCGTCACAGCCTTCTTCGGAATCCACGCCACCGCCGCCGCGGGGATCGACGCCGCCACCGCCGCTGCCTATGCCGATCCCGAGAGGGCGGGCGAGCTCGCCGACAAGCTGCGCGGCGTCAGCCCGGCGCCGACCCAGCCCGAGGGAGCCCACGGCGGGGCCACCGAGCGGGGAGCTGTCCGGCCTGGCGCGTCCGGTGAGCCGGCCGCCGAGGGCGGATCGCGCTAGGACAGGGACCCAGCCCCCGGCGCCGAATATCTGTCCGGCGGCGATCGCAGGACCCGTCGCCGGCCCGCCGCTGGTCGGCGGGCCCACGGAGCAGGACAGGAAGGTTGGGCTGGGGCGTGGCTGTGCGGGGACCGCTGAGGATCGCGGCTGGCGTCCTCCTGGCGACGGCGCTGACCGCCAGCATGGCGGTGACGGGCGCCGGCGCCACGACCGGCGCGGCCATCGGCGCGACCGCCACGGGGTCGGACCTGGCCCCCACGTACCGGGCCAACGACTTCGCCGACGGCAACGCTCTGTCCATCCTGCCTCCCGGGGAGAACGGGCTCGTCAACCCGTCCCAGGCGGTCGCCTTCGAGGCCGCGGGCCAGCGGCCACCTGCGAGTCAGGACCAGCTCGGGAAGTACGCGGGCCTGCTCTACGCCCCGCCGGGACTCACCAATACCGGCCTCAGCAGCTACTACGACGACGCCTCGTTCGGGGTCCGGCCCCAGGACGTGACCAGAGTCGAGCACCCGTCGCCGAGCCAACCAGTGGCCATCTACCGCGACGGCCACGACATGCCGCACGTCTATGGCAGCAGCGACGGGGCGGCGGCATTCGGGATCGGCTTCGCCCAGGCCGAGGACCGCCTCTTCCTGATGGACGTCCTGCGCCACTACGGCCAGGCCACCCTGTCGGAGTTCCTCGGGCCGTCGTGCGCCTTCGAGCAGATGGACCACGACGAGCTCCTCCTCGCCCCCTACACCCAGCAGCAGGCCCAGGCCCAGCTCGACGCCCTTCCCCAGGAGTACGGGGCCGCCGGCGTCCGACTCGACGCGATGCTGAGCTCGTACGTGGCCGGGGTCAACGCCTACATCGCCCAGACCAGGACCGACCCCTCGCTGCTGCCCGGCGACTACGCCGCGGCCCTGGCACCGCCCCAGCCGTGGCAGCCGAGCGACGTGATCTATGTCGCAGCCCTGATCGGCGGGATCTTCGGTCGGGGCGGCGGCGCCGAGGTGCGCAACGCCGCTCTGCTCGGCTACCTGCAGCGCCAGCTGGGGCCGTCGCCCGGTGCGGCCGCCTTCGGCGACCTGAAGGAGCAGAACGACCCGGGAGCGCCGACGACCATCACGGACCAGCGCTTTCCCTACGACATCCCAGGAAGAGTCGACCCGGCGACGACCGCCCTGCCCGACCAGCCCGGTGCGCCCCTCCAGGGTGGCCCCTCCGCCACGACGGCCAACTGTGACCTCACCAAGCCGAACCCGACGGCCCTCCAGTACGCGATCGGGCTCCTCGCCC
Source organism: Acidimicrobiales bacterium (assembly GCA_036502305.1). Taxonomy (GTDB): domain Bacteria; phylum Actinomycetota; class Acidimicrobiia; order Acidimicrobiales; family AC-9; genus AC-9. The sequence goes on along the minus strand of DASXYV010000322.1, from coordinate 3,160 downwards.
TGCCCCGCCAGATGAGCAACGCGCTCCTCGTCGACGCCCACCACTCGGCCAGCGGGCGGCCGGTCGCCGTGATGGGCCCCCAGGTCGGCTACTTCGCGCCCCAGATCCTGATGGAGGAGGACGTCCACGCCCCCGGGTACCAAGCCGAGGGGGCCAGCTTCCCCGGCACCGGCCTGGTCGAGCTGGGCCGGGGGGAGGACTACGCCTGGTCGGCCACCTCCGCCGGCACCGACAACACCGACCAGCGCCTGGAGCAGATCTGCGATCCCGCCGGTGGCGCCCCCGCGCCCCAGGGCCACAACTACCTGTTCGACGGCAAATGCCTGCCGATGGAGCACCACACCTTCACCGAGGTGGCGGCGCCCAAGCCGGGCGGGCTGGGCGCACCGGCTGTCATCACTCGCGACGTGTACTTGACGGTCCACGGCATCGTGAAGGGCTGGACCACGGCGGATCACGGCAAGCCGGTGGCGGTGGTCAGTCAGCGCAGCACGTACAACCACGAGGCCGACTCGGGCGTGGGATTCATCCGGTGGGCCGACCCCAGCCTCACCCACGACGTCAGCTCGTGGATGACCGGGGCGGAGCAGATCAACTACACCTTCAACTGGTTCTACATCGACAACAAGGACATCGGGTACTACGTGAGCGGGTGGGACCCCGTCCGTCCGGCGAACGTCGATCCCAACCTGCCCACATGGGGCACGGGTGCGAGCGAGTGGCGGGGGTTCCTGCAGGCCAACCAGCATCCGCACGAGGTCGATCCCCCGCAAGGCTTCCTGACCAGCTGGAACAACAAGCCGGCGCCTGGGTTCTCGGCGGCCGACGACGACTACACCATGGGCCTGGTCCAGCGGGTGCAGTCGCTCGTGCAGGAGATCCACCACCAGCTCGCCACACACAACCAGAAGATCACCAGGGCGAACCTGGCGACCGCCATGGAGACCGCAGCTGCCGTCGATCTCGACGGCCGCCAGGTGCTCCCCGAGCTCCTCGCCTTCGAGTCCGGGCGCCCGGCGAGCGCGGGGGTGACGGCCATGCTGGTCCAGCTGCGGGGCTGGCTGGCGGCCGGCGCCCAACGTCACAAGGCCGCGCCCTCGGATACCCAGTACCGGGATGCGGCCGCCGTCGCCATCATGGACGAGCTCGAGCCGAAGCTCGTGCGCGCTCTGTTCGATCCGGTTTTCGCCGCCGGGGGGGTGCAGGCTCAGGACGGAGTCTCGAGCGCGTACACGGCCATGCCCATGGAGCAGCTGGTGAGCGGTCCTCACGGCGGTGGCTCCCATCAGGGTGACGCCTACGGCAGCGGCTGGGAGGGCTACACGCAGAAGCTGCTGCGACAGCTCGACGGCCAGCCCGTCGCCCAGCGCTTCTCCTCGGCCGTCATCGGCCACGCGTGCGGGCCCGGCGGGCTCGGCGACTGTGCCACGAGCGTCGGCAACGCCCTCCAGGCGACCTACGACGCGCTGGTGGCGGCCAACGGTGGCAGCACCGTGTCGACGTGGACGGCGGACACGGCGACCAAGTCGGCCGGGGTGACCATGCCCGTCTACGACGACATCGAGGCGCAGACGATCGGTCTGGTGGGCCAGCCGGCGATCGACTGGCAGAACCGCCCCACCTTCCAGCAGGCCGTCGAGTTCCCCCGCCACCGACCCCGCTGAGGAGGGGTTGGGGGTTTACTCCACGACAAACCCAGCGGGGCCGGAGGGCTAGCCCGGCACCGCGTCCCACCCCCGCACGAGCGACGAGTTGGCCAGCTCCTCCCAGAAGGCTTCGCTGTTCCCCATCCCGCCGCCCGGAACCCCGACGCCGGACCCTAGCCCGAGGGAGTTGTCGCCCTGGCACAGGTGCGGTCCGGGGTCGGCCAGCGTCGGGACGTCGGAGGCTCGGGTCTGGTTGCGGGACCGGAAGTCGAGCGCGGTGGCCAGGTTGCGGGCGCTCGAGTCCCGCGGCTGGAGGGGAGGGAGACCGAAGCGCCACTCGATCATCTTGAGGATCGACGTGTGGTCGAAGACGCTCGAGGTGACGTGACGCCGGATGGCGAAGGGGGAGATGACGTAGCCGGGGACGCGAAAGCCCGCCTGTCCGAGCTCCAGCGCCGGCGCCGAGCTTCGGTCGGGCAGCCGGGGCGGGACGACGTGCTCGAAGAACCCTCCCCACTCGTCGTAGGTGATGACCAGGACGGTGCGGTCCCAGGTGGGGCTGGTCATCAGCGCCTTGACGACCTCGGCCAGGAAGGCCTGGCCCCGGCGGATGTCGGCGTGCGGATGGTCGTCGTTCGACCCGCCCTGGTCCTCGCCGACGAAGTACGGGTCGATGTAGCTGAACGAGGGCAGGGTCCCGGAGGCGGCCTGGGCGAAGAAGGCGTCGACCCGGCGGGCCAGAGGGAGGTACTTCTGGCCCCAGAGGGCGAGGAACGGCAGATCGCTGAAGTAGTAGTTGGCGGGCACCCCGCCGGCGGCGAGCCGGTCCCAGATGGTGGGCAGGGTGGACTGGGTCATGGTGTTCTCGAGCCGGTCGGTCGTGGCCGCGTGGGTGTAGAAGCGGTTCGGGTAGGTCGGGCCGAGGATGGAGCAGAACCACCGGTCGCAGAGGGTGAAGTGGTCGACCAGGAACTTGTTCATGGGGACGTCCTCGGGTAGGTAGTAACCGAGGGCGTAGTCGTCGTTGGCTCCCCGCCGGAAGCCATCGCAGCGTCCGCCGTCGAGCTGTGTGCGACCCCCTTGCACGGAATGGTCGGGATCGTTGAACCCGCAGCCCGACCAGTCCTGGAGGTGGTGGGTGTCGTGCCACAGGCCCCTGCTGTCGCGGTACGAGAGGCCCGCCTGGCGCCCGTCGGCGCCCGGCACCCAGCCGAGGAAGTGGTCGAAGGAGCGGTTCTCCATGACCATCACGACGATGTGGTCGATGCCGCTGTGCGCCGGGGCCGGCAGGCTCGATGCGGTCTGGGCCACGGCCCGAGGCAGCCCGGCCACGCTGGCCGCGGCCACGGCGCCGGCTGCGCCGGCGCCCTTGAGGAACTCACGCCGCGAGACCGGTGATCCAGGCACGACCGATCCGTCTCCCGTCAGCGGCGAAAGAGGTCGGTCATGGGGTGCACCTTCGTCGAGCCGGCGTTGTTGAGGTGCTCGCCGATCCCGAACGCGTCCTCGATCGT
>DASXYV010000321.1:0-8351 GCA_036502305.1 Acidimicrobiales bacterium | reverse complement strand
CTCGAGGGGGCCAACGTGAGACCCGACCGACTTCGCTCGAGGGCCGCAAGTGCCGCCATGGCCTCAGTGTGCGCTGGCCCTCTTGCGCCGCGATGAACGCGACCGACAACGCAGATGAACCGTCGGCGAACATCCCGCGTGCTGTGTCACGAACCACATCTCTCCCCCTGCAACCCTCGGCCGCCCCGACCACTCTTTGCCTCGCGTTCACCCGGACGCTCCGATAACGTCATAAACCAGTCACAGTCGGGCCGTAGCGTCCCGGGCCATGCGCAAACTGAGAAAAGCTGGAAAGCTCGGGATCGCCGCCATCACGCTGGGGACCACCGCCGTGATGACGGCAGTGGGCTCGGGCGCGATCGGGTCGGCCAGCCCGGGCGATCCCTCGCCTGGGAGCTCTGCAGCGACCGCCACGACGACCCCCATCAAGCACCTGGTCGTTATCTTCCAGGAGAACGTCTCCTTCGACCACTACTTCGGCACCTATCCGAATGCCACCAACCCGTCCGGCGAGCCGTCGTTCACCGGCAAGGCCGGGACGCCGAGCGTCAACGGGCTCACCCCGACCCTCCTCACGGCCAACCCCAACACGGCGAATCCCACGCGACTGGATCGCAGCCAGGCGATCACCTGCGATCAGGGCCACGACTACACGGCCGAGCAGAGGGCCTTCGACCACGGTCTCATGGACCGCTTCGTGCAGGAGACCGGCAACGGCTCGCAGGGCTGCGATCCGGCCCAGGTCATGGACTACTACGACGGCAACACGGTCACCGGGCTGTGGAACTACGCCCAGAATTTCGCCATGAGCGACAACTCTTACTCGACCGGCTTCGGCCCGTCGACGCCGGGAGCCCTCAACCTCGTCTCCGGCCAGACGCACGGCGCGACGCCCGCCGCCCTGACGGGTGAGACGGCGAACGGCACGGTCATCGGTGACCCGGATCCCACGGGTGACGACTGCTCGGGCACGACGACGGCGACCATGAGCGGCACCAACGTCGGCGACCTCCTGAACGCCAAAGGCGTCACTTGGGGCTGGTTCCAAGGGGGCTTCAAGCCGTCGGGTCAAACGGGCGGGAAGGCCGCGTGCGGTACTGCCCACACGAACGTGGGCGGCGCCAGCGTCACGGACTACAGCGCCCACCACGAGCCCTTCCAGTATTACGCCCAGACGGCGAACCCGCATCATCTGCCGCCGACGTCGGCAGCCGCCGTAGGGACCACCGACCAGGCCAAGCATCAGTACGACCTGTCGGACTTCTCGGCCGCCGCTGACAGTGGTCACCTGCCGGCAATGAGCTTTCTCAAAGCGTCCAAGTACCAGGACGGCCATCCCGGGTACTCCGACCCGATCGACGAGCAGCACTTCCTGGTGGACACCATCAACCACCTCCAGAAGCTGGACAGCTGGAAGTCGACGGCGGTGCTTGTCGCCTACGACGACTCCGATGGATGGTACGACCACGTCATGGGGCCAATCGTCAGCCAGTCCAGCGATCCCACGGGCGACGCCCTCACTGACCCGGGGAAGTGCGGAACCGCTCCCGCCGGCGCCTACCAGGACCGCTGCGGCTACGGACCTCGTCAGCCTCTCCTCGCCATCTCGCCCTGGGCAAAGAGCAACTTCGTGGATCACTCGGTCACCGACCAGTCCTCGATCCTGCGGTTCGCCGAGGACAACTGGGGGCTCGGTCGGATCGGCAACCAGTCTCTCGACGCCAAGGCGGGGAGCCTGGCCAACCTCTTCGACTTCAGCGAGCGTGGCGACGGTCGCCGGGTGATCCTCGACCCGAGCACCGGCCAACCGACGTCCGGCGAGTCGCAGTAGCCCCAACGACGACGGATCACCTTCGAATGAACAAGGGGACCGGGTCATCCGGTCCCCTTGTTCGCGAAGCTCACCGATCGATCTCTCTGGGCCGGCCTCCCGGGCCGGCTGTAGCATCTGCTCATCGATGAGCTCCTGACGATTGCCATTGGGATCGGACTGGCGGGAGTCGGCCTCGTCCGTCGGTGGCGCGGCGGTCGTTCGTCATTGGGCGCGACCGTGAACCGGCTCGGCACGGACGCCACTTCCGGTGTCGCCGCGGCGGCGGAGGACGCCGCCAAGCACGCAGGGTCTCTCGCCGGTACGGCCGTCTCGGTCACCGGCTCGATCGTCGTGGGCGGCGCCAGCTTGATGGCCGACGGGGTGGTGACGCTCGCCACCGTGGCCACCGGGTCGTCGCGCCACATCGTGAGCCCGCCGCCGGCAGCGCCCTCGGCGCCGTCAAAGAGCGCCGGGAAGTCGACCACGAAGGCCGGCCCAGCCAAGCAGGGCAGCGGTGCGGGCTCGACATCGACATCGACCGGCCGACGCCCGTCGACCACCACCAAGGCGCGCAAGGCTCCGAAGTCGCCATAGACGGGCGCCCATGGCGCCCGGTTGGCCAAAGCTTCAGCCCGCGTTCAGCGTTCGTTGGCTGATTCGTCCCTTTTGCCCCGTAGCTTCTCGCCCGCCGCGGCGATCAGGGCGGCGGCACCGGACGACAAGAGGAGGGGCGGATGGCTCCCAGACGACGACGCACGCTTGCTCGTGCACTGACCACCCTCGTGGCGGCGAGCCTGCTCGGAGCCGGCGCCGCTGTCGCGGCGACGGGCGGCCCGCACGCCGGACCCCAGGGCGACGGAACCGCCATCACACCGGTCGGCTACCGGGTCACCCCCGCCGGCCAACAGACCAACCTGGGCGACCTGCCCCTTGCCATCCGGCCCTCGCCGGCCGGCGACATGCTCCTTGTCAGCAACGACGGGCAGGGTGCCCAGTCACTGCAGGTCGTCGACCCGCACACTTCGAAGGTGACCCAGACCATCACCTACGCCAGCCCCAGGTCGCTCTTCGAAGGCCTGGCCTTCAGCCCCAAGGGTGACACTGTCTACGCCAGCGGCGGGGGTGACGAGCAGATCCACACCTACGCCGTCTCCGGCGGCAAGCTCACCGAGGGCGCCCCGATCGCCCTGCCGCCGACGAGCCCCTCGGGGACCAAGGTCAATATGTTCCCAGCCGGCCTGGAGGCCACCGGCGACGGCACGCGACTGGTCGTGGCCGACCACCTGGCCGACGCCGCCAGCGTGGTCAACCTCGCCACCAAGGCCGTCGGCACCGTCGCCGTCGGGCACAACCCCCTCGGCGTCGCCGTCACGCCCGATGGCTCGACGGCGTTCGTGACCAACCAGGGCGCCAATACCGTGTCGGTGCTTGACATCTCTGGGCCGACCCCAGCCGTTCGTCAGACGGTGGCCGTGGGAGCGCACCCCAATGCCGAAGCGCTCGATCCCGCTGCTCACCGGCTGTACGTGGCCAACAGTGACAGCGACGATGTCAGCGTCGTGGACACGGGCACGGACAAGGTCGTCGGCACTATCGATCTCGCCCCCTACCGCCACGCGAACATCGGCAGCAACCCGACCGGTCTCGCCCTCTCCCCCGACCACCGCGAGCTCTACGTCGCCAACTCGGGCAACAACGACGTCGACGTCGTCAACCTGGCCCGTGAGGGCGAGGTCGGTAGCACAGGCGAAGGAACAGTGGCCGGCTCGATCCCCACGGCGTGGTACCCGAGCTCTGTTGCCATCGCTGGCAACAAGCTGTTCGTCGCCAACGGCAAGGGCCTCGGTGCCGGTCCGAACAATGGTCCGGGCCACCCCGACCCCACGTCGCCCGCACCGACCAGTGCCAACCAATACGTCGGCTCGATGATTGTCGGCACACTCTCGACCGTTTCCCTGCCTCTGAGCTCGTCCCAGTTGGCCCACGACACCGAGCAGGTCAGTGCCAACGACGGCTTCGGCGGGGCCAACCAGGAGGCCAAGTCCAAGCAGCCGATCCAGCACGTGATCTACGTCGTCAAGGAGAACCGCACCTACGACCAGGAGCTCGGGTCGCTGGGCCGAGGCAACGGCGATCCGAGTCTCAACCTGTTCGGCGAGGAGTCGGCGACCAACTCCCGTGCCCTCCAGCGGCGATTCGCCACCCTCGACAATTTCTACGCCGACTCAGAGGTGAGCGCGCAGGGCTGGAACTGGGCCGTCGCATCCAACTCGAATCCCTACTCCGAAGCGCTGTGGCCGGCTAACTACTCCGGCCGGAACGCCCCGTACCCGTCAGAGAGCAACGACCCGGCCATCGCCCCGAACCGCAATCCGGGTGATGCGTACATCTGGAACCGGCTCGCCGATGCCAACCTGTCGTTCCGGAACTACGGCTTCTACACCAACGCCAACGCGGCCGGCCAGAACAACACCGACGACCCGATGCTCAACGCCAACACCGACCACAACTACCGCGGGTTCGACCTGACCTGCCCGAGCAACCCGGACACCTTCAAGGCCCTCAGCCCGAACTGTGGGACGCCGAGGTCCACGGAGTGGCAGAACGAGTTCAACCAGTACGTGAAGAACAACAACCTGCCCGCGGTCGAGCTCGTCCGCATGCCGAACGACCACAACGCGGGGACGACCCCGGGCATGCCCACTCCTCGGGCCTACACGGCCGACGACGACCTCCAGCTAGGGCGGCTCGTGGACGCCGTTTCCCATTCCCCGTACTGGAAGAGCACGGCCATCTTCGTCACCGAGGACGATGCCCAGAACGGGCCTGACCACGTCGACGCCCACCGCACCATCTCCCAGGTCATCAGTCCCTACACCCAGACGGGCCGCGTCGACTCGTCCCTCTACTCGACGGTGTCGATGCTGCGGACCATGGAGGACATCCTCGGGGTGAAGCCCCTGACCCAGTTCGACGCCTTCGCCACGCCCATGACCGCATCGTTCACCGACAAGGCGAACGCCACGACCTACACGGCCGTGAAGCCCAGCCAGGCTGGAAACATCCTCAACGGCCCCAACGCACCGATGGCCGCACAATCGGCCGCCCAGGACCTCCAGAAGGAAGACCAGATCAACATGCAGGTCTTCAACGAGGCCATCTGGAAGAGCGTGAAGGGGGTCAACTCGACGATGCCGGCGCCGCGCTACGGCCTCCCGAACGTGGCCTCCAACACGAAAGGCAAAGCCGACAACGACGGCTGACGCCTAGTTGACAGAACGACGACCTCGGCCGCGGGCTCTCGCTCGCGGCCGAGGTCGCGTTCGCCGCCAGACGCTTGTCGCCGGACGATGGGCGAGCACCCCCGATACCCTCGGGAGATGGCGGGCTCTTCGTCCCGGCCATGGACGAGCGCGCCTTCCCCCCTTTGACCGAGGCCGGCCCGGTCGTCGCCGCAGTCCGCCGAGCCGCCCAGCTGGTGTTCGGCCTGCGGCCGCCGACCCCGTTAGTTGGCGCCGGCTGCCACGGCCATCACGTCGAGCAACCCGGTCAACTCGAGCACGCGCCGGACCGGATCGCTCGGCGAGACGAGGACGAGCTCGCCCCCGAGGTGGCTGAGGCGCCGGTGTGACACGACGAGCACACCGACGCCGGCACAATCCATGAAATCAGTGGCGCTGAGGTCGATCCGCACGATCCTGCCGACCGCGTCCAGGCCGTCCAACGCCGCTCGAAGCCTCGGCGCCGTGGCGCAGTCGAGCTCTCCTCGAACCGCGACGATGGCGAGACCGTTGCACTCGGTCGTCTTCAGATCGAATGGGACCACGGCGTCACCACCAAAACCGGATACGTCCGACCAACCACCGTCGCTCCGCACTGGCGAGATTCGGGTCTGGACCATCCCACAACCCTGCCTACCAGCCGCGAGCGTCCCTCCTGCAAGAGGGCCGCGTCACCCCGCCAGGGGAATGGGCCCTCCCACGAGCGATGGAGCAGCGGGCGGGACCCTGCCAGGACCAACTGCTAGACAGGTGGCCAATGCTCAGCGTTGGGTCGCCGCTGCACGGAACGATCGTCAGCATCGACGTCCGGGAGGGTGACGTCGTACGCAGCGGGCAACAGGTGCTCGTCATCGAGTCGATGAAGATGCAGCACCCCGTCGAGTCGGGAACCGGCGGCTTCGTCCGCAAGATCGAGGTCTCGGTGGCCGACACGGTGGTGCCCGGTCAGGCCCTGGTTGTCCTGGAGGAGGCGGCCGTCGGTGACGAGGACGAGCATCAGGAGCAGACCGGGGCCCCGCAGCAAATGAGGGCCGATCTGGCCGAGGTCCTCGAGCGCCACGCCATCGGACGAGACGAGGCGAGGCCGGACGCCGTTGAGCGACGCCGGCGCACGGGCCAGCGCACTGCACGGGAGAACATCGAGGACCTGTGCGACGACGGGAGCTTCGTCGAGTACGGAGCACTCGCAATCGCCGCACAACGGCGACGCCGTGAGGTGGACGAGCTGATCAGGCGGACGCCGGCGGACGGTCTGGTGGCAGGGATCGGGACGGTGGACGGTCACCGGACGATCGCCATGTCCTACGACTACACCGTGCTGGCTGGCACCCAGGGCCTGCAGAACCACCGCAAGAAGGACCGGCTCTTCGAGCTGGCCGAGACGCTCCGCCTGCCGATCGTGTTCTTCACCGAGGGAGGAGGCGGACGGCCGGGCGACACCGATGGCATCGGCGTGAGCGGGCTCGACTGTATGGCGTTCAACCTGTTCGCCGGGTTGAGCGGCCTCGTGCCGCTGGTCGGTGTCAACTCCGGCTACTCCTTCGCTGGCAACGCCGCCCTCCTCGGCTGTTGCGACGTGGTCATCGCGACTGCCAACTCCAACATCGGGATGGGCGGTCCGGCGATGATCGAAGGCGGCGGGTTGGGCGCCTACCCGCCGGGTGCCATCGGACCCATGGAAGTCCAGGTACCCAACGGCGTGGTGGACGTCGCCGTGTCGGACGAGGCGGCCGGTGTCGCGGCGGCGCGGCGGTACCTGTCGTATTTCCGGGGGGCGGTTCCCGAGTGGGACGAGATGGACCAGGCCCGCCTTCGCGACATGGTGCCCGAGGATCGGTTGCGCACCTATGACGTCAGGCAGGTCGTGTCGACGTTGGTCGACCGGGACTCGGTGCTCGAGCTGCGCGAGGGCTTCGGGACGGGCATGATCACGAGCCTCGCCCGCGTCGGCGGTCGGCCCGTGGGCGTGATCGCCAACAACCCCGCTCATCTGGGCGGAGCCATCGATGCGGCCGGCGCCGACAAGGCGGCCCGCTTCATGCAGCTGTGTGACGCCTTCGACGTGCCGCTGATCTCGCTGTGCGACACCCCGGGCATCATGGTCGGTCCGGAGTCGGAGAAGCAGGCGAGCGTCCGTCATTGCGCCCGCATGTTCGTGATCGGCTCCACGATCACGGTCCCGTTGGTCACCATCGTGCTGCGGAAGGGCTACGGGCTCGGCGCGCAGGCCATGGCCGGAGGCAGCTTCAAGGCGCCGATCTTCACCGTGGCCTGGCCGACCGGAGAGTTCGGAGGGATGGGCCTCGAGGGCGCGGTACGGCTCGGTTACCGCCGCGAGCTGGACGCGATCGACGACCCTGACCGCCGTGAGCAGGCGTTCCAGGAGATGGTCGCGGCCATGTACCGGCACGGGAAGGCGCTCAACACCGCGACCTACTTCGAGATCGACGACGTGATCGACCCGGCCGACTCGCGCCGGTGGATCATCGCCGCCCTCGACTCCGCGCCACCCCCTCCAGGGCGGACGGGCAAGAAGCGTCCGTGCATCGACACCTGGTGAGCTGTCGGGACCGCAGCGGGCCGCCTCCCGCCGATGTTGGCGGAAGACGAGCCCGCGCGGTCCTCCCCGGCTCCCCCGGACGTGCTCAGCCGCCGGTGCTGTGCCCGACGGCCGAGTTGATGTACTTGAGCATCGCCTGGCCCGCTCCGTTCGGCCCCGGCGGGTAGAAGCCGATCTCGAGGTGCGGGCCGGTGGAGATCCCGACCCTCCCGTTCCCGACGGTCGAGATCTGCTGGCCCTGGGCCACGCGGGCGCCGACAGGAACGAGATTCTGACCGGCATGGCCGTAGTAGACGGCTCGGCCGGCGAGCGGTCCTGCGGCGATGTGCAGGACGGGGGCGTCGGGGCCGAAGCCCCCCATGCCCGCCCGGATGATCGTGCCCGGACCCATGGCGAACAGCGGCGTCCCTCCCGGGGCGGCGTAGTCGACGCCCTGGTCGACCGTTCCGTTCTGGAGGTACTGGATCGGCAGCGGCAGCCCGCCTTGCCCGCGGGCGGACACCGGGACAGACACCGGGGTCGCCGGGGCCGGGGGCGTCGCCGCGGCAGCGACGGCGCGTGTCACGGGTGGAGACGGAAGCGACACCGAGCGGCTCACCGTCGGGACGCTCGCCGTCCGCTTGACTCGATGGGCGGCGGCCGCCACCAGGAACTGCTGCACCTGCTGCCGATGCTTCGCCGCGGCGGCAGCCTCGAG
>DASXYV010000320.1:0-5518 GCA_036502305.1 Acidimicrobiales bacterium | reverse complement strand
AGGCCCAGGTCGCCGTTGGTGGGATTGCCGAAGAAACCGTTGTTCCGGAAGGTGTTGCCGATCACCTGGTTGCCGAACGCCTGGTAGTAGCAGACCTGTCCCGGCACCACGTACACGCCGCCCTGACACTGGGCGAACGGCGGAGGCGTCCCCATGTAGGGCTGGTCGGTGATGAGCGTTCCCCAGGCGCCGTTGTTGGCGATCGTGTTGTGGTACTGGGTGACGTTCCTCGTACCGGCCAGCACCATCGCCGTGCCGATCGGTGCCGCTCCGGCGAGGCCGTTGGTCGCATTGCCCGGCACGTTGGGGTTGTTGTTGTCGTGGATGTAGTTGTAGCGCCAGATCTCGCAGGAGTGGCCGCCGAGCGGCCCCGCCGCTCCGTTCGGGCAGCTTCCGTCCGCCGGCGAGGGGGCGTCGTCGTTGTTCTCCGAGTCGCTCGTGATCCCGGTCTTGTTGTGGTCGAACTCCGAGCTCTCGATGATGAGGTTGCCGCCTGAGTCCGTGCCCGAGTAGGCGAGGGCGTTGTACTGGGCGCGGGCGTTGCGCACGATGGCGTTGCAGTTGGTCTGGCAGCCCCCGATGTAGTAGCCGGCGTCGCCCATGTTCGAGGCGTAGCTGTGGTCGATGACGCCCGGACCGCTGGCCTTCGAGGCGAAGATGCCGTAGTCGCCGAAGGGAGGGTTCACGCCGTTCGAGTACGAGGACGTCGCCGTGATGTAGTCCCCCCGGTAGCTCCCCATCCCGATCGTGGGATCACCGTCGCCGCCGTTCCACCAGATCTGGTTTCCCTCCCCGCCGCTGCTACTGGTGAGGAAGTTGCAGGCCGTGAGGTTCTGGACCCAGACGCCGCTTGCCTTGTAGACCTCGATGCCACTTCGACCCGCGGGCTTGCCGTCGGGACCGTTGGGCCCGTTGGACTGGTACTCGGCGCCGGCCGGGCAGGGGCCGGGCGCGCCGGGACGGGTGCCGTCGACGACGACGTTGTTGCGGTCCATGCCCCGTAGGTACAGGTCGGGCGTACGGATCATCACGCCGGCGGGATGGGCGGGGTCGTCCGAGCCCGACTCGTGGTAGTCCCCCGGCCCGACAAGGATCCAGTCACCTGGGCGCGCCGCGTTCACCGCCGCCTGGATGGAGCTGAAGGTGCCGGGGATGCCGTGCCACGAGCCGACGCGAAGGACCTGGGGTGCTGGAGACGTCGCCGCCGAATATGCCGGTGTCGCGCCGATGGCGCTCAGCATGAGCCCGACGGCAGCCGCGACCGCCAGGGCAGACCTCTTGCCGATCGGCACCCGCATCCCCAGCTCCTTGTCACCCCCGCTCGGCGGGCTACTTCTTCGGGGAGAGGAGTGAGTCCTGCCCCCTAGGGCCTCGGGCTCATGTGAACACCTCGTGCCGGCCCTTCGGCACCGCGACGGTGGTGGCGCCGTCGGGTCCGACCGTCCCCGCAACGGCCCCGTCGAGCAGCACGACGGCGCCGGGCTGGAGGCCGCGGACGGTGAGGCGGGTGGGTCCGTCGGTCGCCACGTGGATTGCGCCGGCCTCACCCGGAAGGAAGCCGGCCCGGGGGACATCGATCGCCAGCCCCGCGGTGTTGCGCAGCCGCAGCCCGAGCTCCAGATGGCGATGCGCCGGTGGGCGGGTCGTCCAGGTCTGCTCGGCGACAACGCCGGGCGTCGGCTCGCCGTGGAGCTGCAGACCGCCGTGGAGGTGGGCGACGATCGTGGGGTCCGGCCGGGCCAGCGAGCGGGCGTCCACCTCGGCCAGCACTCCGGGGCCCGCGTCCCGGCCCTCTAGGTCCTGCACCCACCAGAGGGGCGCGGGCCCGATGCCGAGATCGGCCCGGACGAGGGCGGGATACCACGCGTAGGTGATGTGGCCGGGATCACCCTGGCGCGCGTCGGTGCCCATGTGGGCGGCGGCGGACGAGAAGGCGTCCTGCACCACCCAGCCGATGTGGTCCTCCAGCGGGTAAAGCTCGAAGCGGTAGCGGTAGCCGAGACGGTCCAGCTCCAACACCTGCTCGAGGACCGACCCCACCGGGACGAACTCGTCGAGCGCGCCATGGGCCACGTAGAAGGGAAGCCAACGGGCGTTGCCGAGGAGCCTGAACGTCTCCCCCTCCCGGGCGCAGTGGGAGTCGGGATCGAGCGCGCCGGGGATGTCGACACCGGGCAGCAGGCGCACACCGCAGGTCGGCGGGCCGGCCAGCACGACGGACTTGGAGAAGGCCTCGGGGTAGGCGAGGGCGAGCTTGTAGGCGCCGTAGCCGCCCATCGAGTAGCCGCCGACCACGGTGCGGTCCGGGTCCGTGTCGAAGGCGTCGGCGACCCGAGCCCACGCTTCCCAGAAGTCGAGCTCGGCCTCGTCGAAGTACCACCCGGTGGGCCCCCGCCCGAACGGCATGACACAGATCGACGGACGGTCCTCGGCGGCCTGGCGAAGGAACCTGGGATCGAGCGACCCGAACTGGTTGTGCTGCAGCCCGAGCGAGTGCAGCAGGATGGTGAGGGCCATGGGGTGGGCGGCCTCGTAGGTACCGGGCACGTACACGGCGCAGGGCTGGACCCGTCCCAGGAAGAACGGCTCGGTATCGAAGACCGGGTGGGCTCCGACCCCCTGTCCCAGGTCGAGGTTGGACACGAACCAGCGGTTGGTGTGGCCGGTCGGACGCGGCTCAGGTGTGGTCCGGCCGGCAGCCAGGTCGGCCCAGTCGACGGTGAGGGCGAAGGCGGAGACGTCCCCCTCGGTCAGGGCGGCGGCCTGGGCCCGGTCCATCCAGAAGTTGAGATGCGGCGCTTCCTGCTCGAAGGTCCGGAAGGCCACGTTGTAGACGGCGGGCTGGCCGGGGAGGGCATGCTGGTCCTCGTCCACGGCGGCGAAGCTGTCACCCGACTCGGTGGCGATCCCTGCGGCCAGGCGGACGGTCCAGGTCCCCATGGGTTCGAGAGCGGCGCGGGGAAGCCGGACGACGAACGAGCGAGCGGCGAGGTCGACGTGGTGCGCGCCTCCGAGCGACGCGACGGGTTGCCGGTTGCCGCCAGCCAGGTCGATCAGCCACGCGCCGGTGCCGGAGACGACCAGCAGGTGGTCCACGCCGGCGGCGCGGATGCCGGTCCCCGCTCCCCACTCGATGACGTCGGTGTAGGTCGGCTCGATGCCGAGTGCCCAGGCGGCGATCGGCACCGTCGGCTCGATCAGTGTGTTCCAGTCGACCCGCCACCAGGTCGAGGTGGCGTCGAGGCCGACCGCGGCCCGGAAGAGGTCGGCCCCGTTTCCGGCCGCGGGGCCCTTTCGATACGTATAGGTGCCGCGAGGGATGGTCAGGCTGAGCGGCTCCACGGTGACATCGGGAATCCCGGTCGCACCGTGGTCGTCGTAGAGGAAGTCCGTCCAGTACGCGGCGCCGGCGTCGAGCCGGCCGGTGCCGCACGTCCGTGGGAACGACTCTGCGAAGGGCCACTCGACCGGCGCCGGGAGCGACGGCTCCGGCCGCAACGCGGCCGGGGGCACCCCCTCGGGCATGCGACCGACGACCGGGCGCTGGGCGGGAGGCGGGGCGGAGTCCGGGGGGCGGACCCGACCAAGGGTGTCCAGGACGTCGCCGAGGACCTCCAGCGGCCACCGCAGGATGCCGCCCGCGGAGCGGGCCAGCTGGCGCACAATGGCCTCGTCCATGACGACTAGCGGTTGCGCGCCTTTCGGGCCTCGAGCTCGAGGTCGTGATCGACCATCACCTTGATGAGCGTCTGGAAGTCCAGCGTCGCCTCCCAGCCCAGCTGGTTCCGGGCCTTGCTGGCGTCGCCGATCAGGACGTCCACCTCGGCGGGACGGAGGAACCGGCGATCGGTGGTCACGAACGGCCCCCAGTCCTCGATGCCCACGGCGCCGAACGCGACGTCGAGCAGCTCGCGAATGGTGTGGGTCTGTCCCGTCGCGACGACGTAGTCACCCGGCTCGTCCTGCTGGAGCATGCGCCACATGGCCTCGACGTAGTCACCGGCGTAGCCCCAATCGCGCGACGAGTCGAGGTACCCCAGCGTCAGCGTGTCCTGCAGTCCGAGCTTGATGCGAGCGACGGCGTTGGAGACCTTGCGGCTGACGAACTCGAGGCCGCGCTTGGGCCCGGTGTGGTTGAACAGGATCCCGCTCGAGGCGTGCAGCCCGTAGGACTCCCGGTAGTTGAGCGTCGTGTAGTGCCCGAAGACCTTCGCCGTCCCGTAGGGCGATCGCGGGTGGAACGGCGTGGTCTCGTTCTGCGGGTTCTCGCGGACCTTGCCGAACATCTCCGACGATGACGCCTGGTAGAAGCGGATGGGGTTGGCCTGTGACCCGCCCACGACCCGGATCGCCTCCAGGAGCCTGAGCACCCCGGCACCGCTGATGTCCGCGGTCAGCTCCGGCTGGCGGAAGGACAGGGCCACGAAGCTCACCGCACCCAGGTTGTAGACCTCGTCCGGCTGGACCTGCTCGACGACAGCGATGAGCGACGAGAGGTCCTGGAGGTCGCCCTCGATGATCTCCAGCTCGGGTGTCTCGTCCTGGACCATCTGGATCTTCGGGTTGTTCTGCCCGCGGACCATGCCGTAGACGTCGTAACCCTTCCCGACGAGCAGGCCGGCGAGGTGCCGGCCGTCCTGGCCGGTGATCCCGGTGATCAGGGCGCGGGGCACGGACGAGCATGCTATCGGGGTCCCGAGCGCCTGCTCCCCGAGCCGGCGCAATCATCTCGCGCCTCAGGGGGCAGCTGGACGTCGTCGGTGGGTGGGCCGCCCCGTGATCAGCCCAGGCGCGAAAGGAGGGACTCGGCGATCTGCACGGCGTTGAGCGCCGCGCCCTTGCGGAGGTTGTCGCCCGACACGAACAGGGCACGCCCATGGCGGCTCCCTGGGTCTCGTCGCAGCCGGCCGACCTGGACAGGGTCGGACCCGGCGGCGGCGAGGGGGGTGGGAACCTCGCTCACCTGGACGCCAGGGGCTCTGGTGAGGAGCTCGAGGGCACGTTGGGGCGAAAGCTCACTGTGGAACTCGGCGTTCAGCGAGAGGCTGTGGCCAGTGAAGACCGGGACTCGCACACAGGTACACGAGACCGGCAGGTCAGGGATGTCGAGGATCTTGCGGCTCTCGTCCCGGAACTTGTGCTCCTCGGAGGTCTCGTCGTCGATCGCCGCGCCCGCCATCGGGACGACATTGAAGGCGATGTTGGCAGGGAAGACGGCCGGCGCCGGTAGCTCGACTGCCGTGCCGTCGAAGGTGAGATGGATCGCCCGGTCCAGTCCCTTGCGCAGCTGCTCGTCGAGCTCGGCGACTCCTGCACCCCCAGCGCCCGAGACGGCTTGGTAGGTGGACACGACCAGTCGCCGCAGTCCGGCCGCGTCGTGGAGCGGCTTGAGCACCGGCATGGCCACCATGGTCGTGCAGTTGGGGTTGGCCACGATGCCCTTGGGTATCCACCCAAGGCACCCTCGTTGACCTCGGGGACGACCAGCGGAACCTCGGGGTCCATCCGCCACGCGGAC
>DASXYV010000319.1:0-2299 GCA_036502305.1 Acidimicrobiales bacterium | reverse complement strand
CGGTGGCGCCCACAACGACGCCCTGATGCTCGGTCTCCTCGTCGCCGGCGTGGCCCTCGCCAAACGGGGAAGACCCGTGCTGGGCATCGTGGTCTGCACCCTGGCCGTCGCCATCAAGGTCCCGGCCGCGGTCGGCATCCTCTATATCGGCTGGGACTGGCTCGGGACCGACGTGCCCTGGCGAGAACGGGTCCGGCCGCTGCTCACCGCCGGCCTCATCGCCGGGGGGGTGATGGCCGTGCTGGCCAACGTGACCGGCATGGGGTGGGGCTGGGTGACATCTCTCGGCACACCGGACGCCGTCCGGTCGATGATCGCCCCGACCACGTTCCTCGGGACGTGGGGAGGTCACCTCTTCCACGCCCTGGGCGTGGGGCCGAGCCCGCACGCCATTCTCTCGGTGGCACGCGGCCTCGGCCTGGCCGCTGCCGCCGCTGCCGGGGTGGTGCTGTTCCTCCGGAGCCGCCGGATCGGCAACGTGCAAGCCCTCGCCCTCACCCTGCTCACCATCGTGCTCCTGGGGCCAGTGGTGCAGCCGTGGTACGTGGCCTGGGGGCTGATCCTGCTCGCTCCGGTAGCCGTCGGACGGGCCTGGGGCGTGCTCATCGGGCTGTCGATCGGGGTCTCCTTCCTCGAGCTGCCGGGGGCGCGCCTCCTGCTCGACGAGCTCAGCCGCAACAACGTCGCCTACGTGCTGTTGACGATCGCGGTCCTGCTGGTCACCCTGGCCGTGACCACGCCGTTCGGCCGCGCCGTCGCCGGGGCTCGGCGCATCGTGCTCGAGCGGACGTTGCCGGCGGCCCCTGTGCCGGAGGCGACTCAGAGCATCCGCTGAAGCACGGCGACATCCAGCCAGCGGCCCAGCTTCCGCCCCACCTCCCGCTCCATCCCCACGAGCTCGAACCCACACGATCGGTGCAGCGAGATGGAGGACTGGTTGTCCCCGACGACGCGACCCACCACGGTGTGGAACCCGTGCGCCGTGGCCAGGCGGGTGAGCTCGTCCAGCAGGGCCCGCCCCACGCCCTGCTTGCGCCGCTCGCTGTCCACGTACACCGAGTCCTCGACCGTGGTGGCGTAGGCCGGCCGGTCGCGGTAGCGCGAGAGGGACCCGAAGCCCAGCACCGAGCCGCCCGAGGTGGCCACGATGGCCGGATAGGCGCCGGCGTGCTCGGAGAGCCAGCTCCGTTGCTCCTCCGGGCTCCGGGGGACGATGTCGAAGGTGGCCGTCGAGAGGATCTCGCGGTTGTAGATGGCCCGGATGGCCTCGGCGTCGGCCAGCGTGGCCAGCCGGATCAGCATGTGGTCGACGTTATCCACCGCCATGCTCTGGGAGGCGACCTCCCGGGTCGGCTTGGGACCGCCCGGCGGGCCGGGGGCTATCATCTGGGATGCGGCAGGCCAGGTCCGCCACGGCCCCCTTAGCTCAGTCGGCAGAGCACAGCCATGGTAAGGCTGGTGTCGTCGGTTCGATTCCGACAGGGGGCTCACCCCTGGCGGCGTAGCTCAGTTGGTTAGAGCACACGGCTCATAATCGTGGGGTCGTCGGTTCGAGTCCGACCGCCGCTACCAGCAAGCCCGACAGTCACCGGTGTGAAAGGAGGCAGGCCGTGCCCAGGACGGACAAGCGGGTGAAGGTCACCCTGGCCTGCGAGGTGTGCAAGCGCCGCAACTACATCACGATGAAGAACAGGCAGAATGACCGCGAGCGCATAGAAATGAAGAAGTACTGCCGATGGGACCGTCAGCACACCCTGCACCGCGAGACCCGCTGATGGTAACGGCGGCGGGCCTTCGGAGGTCATATAGCTGATGGGCGACGCCGCCGCCGAGCTCGTCGCCAAGGCCAAGTCGGGCGACCGATCGGCGTTCGACGATCTCGTCCGGGAGACGTATGCCGACACCTACGCCTTGGCGTTCCGCTTGACGGGCAACGAGGACGACGCCTGCGACGTCCTCCAGGACGCCTACCTGAGGGCGTACCGGTCCCTCAAGCGGTTTCGGGGCGACGCCGCCTTTTCGACCTGGATGTACCGGATCACCGCCAATTGCGCCACGACCCATATGGTGCGTCGAGGCCGGGCCCGCCACGAGGAGCTGGATCGGGACGCGCCGGTCGCCGATGGCCGGATCGACGGAGATCCCGAGGCCATGGCGAGCGTCACGCTGGAGCTCGGCCGGGTCGCCATCGCCCTCCAGGACCTCCCTCCCCGCCTGCGGGCGGTGGTCGTCCTGCGTGACATCTACGACCTGCCCCACGAGGCGATCGCCTCCGAGCTCGGTATCAGCGAGGCGGCGG
>DASXYV010000318.1:0-1906 GCA_036502305.1 Acidimicrobiales bacterium | reverse complement strand
GCGTCGCCGATCGCCTGCTCGAGCTGGATCTTGGGGTCGGCCTTCTCGTTGAACCTGCTGTTCAGTCGGGCGCTCATGTAGCGGCCCCACCGGGTGATCAGATTGGCCATACCCGCGATGCTACGCCCTTGGTGCTGTTCCCGGGCTCGGCCCCCTCAAGCGGCGGGCCGCCACATGGGCCACACCAGCGGTCCGCCAGGGAGCCGAATCTCCCCGGTCACCTTGAAGCCGTGTCGGCGGTAGAAGGCGATGTTGGACTCCTTGGACGACTCCAGGTATGCCGGCATCCCCTCGCTGTCGCAGTGCTCGAGGATGGGGATCATCAAGGCGGAGCCGATCCCGTGGCCCTGGTGGGCGGGGTCGGTGCCCAGCACGGCCAGGTACCAATGCGGCTCCTGGGGGTGCAGGGCCTCGACCAGGTTGAGCCCCCGTGAGGCGACGCCGAGGCGCCGGCCGAACAGGCGGATGAAGTCGGGCAGCATCCGCAGCTGACCCCGCACCCCGAGGCGCCACTTGCCGGGGGGCTCCCAGAGGGCGCCTCCTGCCACGTCGCCGGTCGTGTACACCTCGCCGTGCGGCAGCACGATCTTGGTCAGGTGGGCGGAGAAGAACCGGGGCAGCGTCCGCTTGCGCCCGGCCGGGTCAGGGAAGAGCCACGCCATGACAGGATCGTCGTCGAACGCGCGGGCCAGGGCGCCGGCCAACGCCGCCACGTCGGCGCGATCGGCTTTCCTGATGGCGGGCGTCGTCACGCCCAAGTATGGACACGCACCCCGCGACTTCGCGCCGTCGATCGCCCCAAACCCGACAAGACGGCTCTGAAGCCCCACAGAGCCCCGAGCCCTAGACCGGGCGGTCAAGAGGAGGCAACCGTCAGGTTAGGCTGGGGCCAGTGGCGTCCACCTCCTCCACCGCCTCGCTCCGCGACCTGGGACGTCGTGCCGTCGGCGCGTCGCAGCACCTGGCCAGGGTCAGCACGGGGGCCAAAGACGCAGCCCTGGCCGCTGCCGCCGACCTCATCGTCCGCCGCGGGGACGATCTCATGGCGGCCAACGCCGAGGACGTGGCCCGGGCGGAGCGATCGGACACCTCCCCGACCGTGGTCGACCGGCTGCGCCTCACCTCGGCGCGGGTCGAGGCCATGGCCGAGGGACTGCGCCAGGTGGCCGCCCTGCCCGATCCCGTCGGCGAGGTCGTCGACGGCTGGGTACGGCCCAACGGCCTGCGGGTCAGCCGGGTCCGGGTCCCGCTCGGCGTGGTCGGGATCATCTACGAGAACCGGCCGAACGTCACCAGCGACGCAGCCGGGCTGTGCCTCAAGTCCGGGAACGCTGCCTTCCTGCGGGGCTCGTCGGCCGCGGTCCGGTCCAATCAGGCCGTCGCCGGCCTCCTCAGGGAGGGGATCGCCAAAGCCGGGCTCCCGGCGGATGCCGTGGTGCTGGTGGAGGACGGGAGCCGGGAGTCGGCGCGGGAGTTCATGCAGCTCCGGGGGATGATCGACTGCCTGGTCCCGCGTGGCGGTCGCTCGCTGGTGGCGTCGGTGCTCGAGCACGCGACCGTGCCTTACATCATCGACGGCGACGGCAACTGCCACGTCTATGTGGATGCCGGCGCCGACCTCGAGACGGCTCTTGCCATCGTGGTCAACGCCAAGACGCAGCGGCCGAGCGTCTGCAACGCGGCCGAATCGCTCCTCGTGCACAGGGACGTGGCCGAGTCGTTCCTGCCGCGGGCGCAGGCAGCCCTCGAGGGGGTGGAGCTGCTGGGCGACGAGCGGGTCGCCCGCATCCTGCCCGGCGTGGGCCGAGCCACCGACGCCGACTACGGCACCGAGTTCCTCGATCTCAAGCTGAGCGTGGCCATGGTCGACTCGCTCGATGGCGCCATCGAGCACATCCGCCGCTAC
>DASXYV010000317.1:0-3029 GCA_036502305.1 Acidimicrobiales bacterium | reverse complement strand
CTCTGGGCCGCGAAATTCCTCGGGCACGTTCGTCTGATGGATGTGGACCTCCGTGCGGCCGTCCCCAAGCTCCCGGAAGGTCGTGGTCATCGTCATCCCGGAGTGGTGCTCTCTCCACACCAGTCTCTCGGGCTCGACGACCTCGACATAGACGGCTCGGGTCGGATACTGGCTGCCATCGGCATCGTTGACCATGAGGGTCTCGAAGACGCCGCCCGGGCGGGCGTCGACCTTGATGTGCTCGAGCGGCGCGCGCACCCCGTCGGGCCCCCAGAAGTGCGTCAGGTGCTCCGGGTCGATCATGCAGCGGAAGACGAGCTCCCGTGGAGCAGCGAAGACGCGGGTGAAGGTGAGCTCACCATGCTCCGACGTCTGATCAGTCATTGGCCTGTCCTCTCGTTCCAGGGGCCGCCCTCCGTGCGCCGTACTGCACGGACGCTGGCGCTTGTTGGACGTCCCGAAGGTGCTCGTCGAGCTTGTCGAAGCGCTCCGTCCAGATCCGTCGGCTCTCCTCGATCCAGCTCATCGCGGCGTCGAGCGGTTCGCGCTCCAGGTGGCAGGGTCGGAACTGGGCCCGCCGTGCCCTCGAGATGAGGCCGGACCGCTCGAGCACCTTGAGGTGCTTGGAGATCCCCGGAAGGGTCATGGCGAAGGGCGCAGCCAGCTCGTTCACCGTGGCGTCCCCACTGGCGAGGCGAGCCACGATCGCCCGGCGCGTCGGGTCGGCCAGGGCCGTGAAGGTGGCGTCAAGGCGATCCACCCGACTATTTCACCACTTGGTTAGTTAGCTGTCAAGTTAACAAGGCTGGGTCGGCCCTGAAGTCATCGCACGGCGGCCCGGGTGCCCCACTCAGGCGACGGCGACGGGCAGATGCTTGATGCCGTTGATGAAGTTGGACAGGAGCCGCTCTGGGGCTCCTGTCGTGTGGATGCCGGGCGCCCGTCCGAGAAGCTCGCGGAACATCACGGTGATCTCCTGGCGGGCCAGGTGGGCCCCCAGGCAGAAGTGCGGCCCTGGACCGCCGAAACCGAGGTGGGGATTGGGGTCGCGGCGGATGTCGAAGCGATAGGGCTCCTCGAAGACCGCCTCGTCGCGGTTGGCCGACCAGTACATCAGCAGCAGCTTGGCGCCCTCGGGGAGATCGACGCCGCCGAGCGTCACGTCCTTGGTGGCCGTCCGGCGCATGAAGATCACCGGCGAGGCGATCCGGACGATCTCCTCGACCGCCGTCGGCGCCAGCGCCTCGAAGTCCGCGGCCCAGGCCGCCCGTTGATCGGGATGGTCGGTGAGCAGCCTCATGCCGTGGCTGATGGCGTTGCGGGTCGTCTCGTTGCCGGCCACCACCAGCAGGATGAAGAACGAGGCCAGCTCCTGGTCGGTCAGCTGCTCGCCATCGACATTGGCCGTTACGAGGGCGGAGGTGACGTCGTCGCCGGGGCGCTCCGCCCGCTGCCGGGCCAGATCCGCCATGAGCTGGGTGAGCTCCTGGCCCGAGGTGAGCAGGGCCATGACGACGTCGCTGCCCTCGGGCACGTACTCGGGATCCATGCCGCCGAGGATGACGTTCGAGTGGTGGAAGACGAAATCGTGGTCGGGCTCAGGCACCCCCATCATGTTGCAGATGATCCGCAGCGGCAGCTTGGCCGCCACTTCGGTCACGAAGTCGCACGTCCCCTTCTCGATCACGTCGTCGACAATGAGCGACGCCGACCGCTGGACCTCGTCTTCGATCTTCTTGACCATCCGAGGCGTGAAGGCGGCCGACACGATGCGCCGTAGCCGAGCGTGGCGCGGATCGTCGAGGTTGATCATCGAGCCGAAGAACTCGAGGAACTCGGTCGGCATGTCGAAGA
Organism: Acidimicrobiales bacterium; assembly: GCA_036502305.1. GTDB lineage: Bacteria > Actinomycetota > Acidimicrobiia > Acidimicrobiales > AC-9 > AC-9. The sequence continues at coordinate 1,175 of DASXYV010000317.1, read as the reverse complement.
TGCTCGTCGCCCCCTGGCCCGAGCAGAACGACGCCGGTTCGCGGCTCGCCTCCACGACGTCGGCGTGGCGAGTGACGGCGTAGTAGCCGGAGCCGTCCAGCGGAATGGGCACGGTGACGCCGGGTGGTGGCTCGGGGTCGTCGAAGTGGGCGATCGGTCGATGCCGGCGGAAGGCCTCGAAGGCGGCTTCCCGCTCGTCGAGCGGCCGAGCCCAGAAGGCCAGGTCAGAGAGGTCGATATCGTCGATCGTCAGCACGTTGTCCGGTTCCACCGTTCTCCTCCAGTTTCGGCTCGGTAGACCTCAGTTCCCCTGTTTAGCCCGGTGGGCGCGGTTTCGGGAACTGACGACAAGTGCGCCTACCTGGCTACCTGGCCGCCCCCCAGGTCTGCACGACGTAGGCGCCCTCCATCGCCCTCGCCTCCTCGAGCGACACGACGGTCCGGCCGAACGGGAAGAGTGCGGCCCCGGCGAGCCTGAAGTGCGCAATGGCGAACGGGATGCCGATGATCGTGATCGCACAGATCACGCCGGCGATCACGTGTGCGAGGGCGAGCCACCAACCGAACAGGATGAACCAGAGCACGTTGCCGACCGCCGACGGGACCGCACCGGGGATCGTCACCAGCGCCGAGCCGAATGGCCAGAGCGTGAAGCCGGCGAGCTTGAACGCCTGGACACCGAACGGGATGGTGATGATGAGGACGAAGCAGATCAGGCCGGCGACGGCGTAGCTGACCGCCAGCGCGAGCCCGCCCAGGATCAACCACAGGATGTTGCCGATCACCCGCATCAGCGGGATCCCTGCGCGGCCCCACTTCCGGCGCTTCGGGCCTTGGCGGCCCTGCGGCGGCGGCTCCGCCGCAGCATGAGGCGGTCGGCCAGGGCGCCGAGCACGGCAGCCAGGATCAGGGCCCAGATGAGTGACACGTGGGCCGAGAAGAAGACGAAGTGGATAGTGACCGAGTCGCTGTTCTCGACGATGAAGGCGATGAGAAGCGCGGCCACGATCCCCAAGCCGACCAGCCGGGCCGTCTCCCGGACGTCCCGCTTCTCCCGGGTCGGCGCCGCTCCCGCCGTACCTGGCGCCGCTCCCGCCGTGGGCGGCGGCGCACCCTGCGTGGCGCGATCGTCGGTGCTCGTGGCTCCCCCTCCTCGCCCGGTAGCTCCGGTCGTT
>DASXYV010000316.1:0-7649 GCA_036502305.1 Acidimicrobiales bacterium | reverse complement strand
AGCCGGCTGCAACACGGTCTCGGGAGGTGACGTGGCCCAACGTTCGCCAAAGCAGGGCGGCCTCAGCCCTGCTCCGCCGCCGCCCTGAGCTCGGCCAGGCTGCGGGCGAGCAGACGCGACACGTGCATCTGGCTGATGCCGAGTCGCCCGGCGATCTCCAGCTGCGTGAGCCCCTCGAAGAAACGCAAATGGAGAATGAGCTGCTGACGAGGGGGCAGGGCCTCGATGAGCGGCGAGAGCGTCGCCCGCTCCTCGGCCGCCGACATGCGTGGGTCCTCGTCGCCCAGGTGGGAGGCGAGGGTCTCGCCCTCGTCCTCTCCGGGCGCCGGGGCGTCGAGGGAGGCGAGGCGGTAGGCCTGCCCCGCCTCCAGGGCTTCGAGCACCTCTTCCTCCGACACCCTGGTCTCGGCCGCCAGCTCGGCGATCGTCGGTGAGCGGCCGAGCTCCTGGGACAGCCGACCGATGCTGTCGCCCAGGGTGAGGTAGAGCTCCTGCATGCGCCGGGGTGCCCGCACGGCCCAGCCCTTGTCCCGGAAGTGGCGCTTGAGCTCCCCGGCGATGGTGTGGGTCGCGTAGGTCGAGAACTCCACGCCGCGTCCGGGGTCGAAGCGATCGACCGCCTTGAGCAGGGCCATCGAGCTGACCTGGACGAGGTCGTCGACGGGCTCGCCGCGATGACTGAACCGCCGGGCGAGGTACTCCGCCAGACCCAGGTGGGCCTCCACCAGGTCGCGCCGGATCGCCGGATCGCCGGTCTCGGCCAGTGCGACGAACTTCTGTCGCAGCTCCTCTCGCTGAGCGTTGTCCACGCCCATCAGCCGGCGATCGGGAGCCGCCGCTTCCGCATCCAGAACGTCAGCTGATCTTGACCGTTCCGGCGGACCTCGTGCTCGTCCACCAGCGCCTCGAGGATCTTGCGCGACAGGCCGCTGTGGACAGGGTCTGGGCCCCGCTCGCCGCTCTCGAGGGTGCCCTCCACCTCGAGCGTCTCGTCGTCGAGCGAGAACATCAGATGGACGACGCCGGGGCGCCCCTGGGTACCGATGAGGGAGAAGCACAGCTCGTCGATGGCGAGCCGCAGGTCCTCCACCTCGTCGTAGCTGAACCCGAGGCGGCAGGCAAGCCCGCTGGCGGTCAGCCGGGCCAGCCGGGGGAGCTCGGTGGTGGCCGGAGCCGAGAGCCGTACCTCGTCGCTTGCGGGCACTCGGTCAGTTCCTCCTCAGCGGCGGTCGTGGTCGCCAGTCGTTCGCCGGCGTGGGCTCGGGCTCGCTGCGCTCGGCACCGTGTCTCCTCAGTCGACGCTAGCAAACGGCCTGGTAGTGATCTGCGCGCTGGCATCGGCCCGGGCTGCTCGCACCGGCGATGGCGGGGGCCCGTGGGGACCCGGTTGGTCGAGCGGCGGGGCTGTCGGGAACAATGACAGGCATGAACGTCGCCGTCTGTGTCAAGCAGATCCCCGACCCCGCCGCCCCGGGGTCGCTGCACCCCGACACCAAGAACCTCGTCCGCGAGGGCAAGCTCATCCTCGACGACTCCGACTCCTACGGCGTCGAGATGTCCCTCCAGCTGGCGGAACACGCCGGCGGCGGCGAGGTGACGCTCGTGTCCATGGCTCCCCACGAGGAGACGAGCGGCCTGCGCACGGCGCTCGCCATGGGCGCGGCCAAGGCCATCCTCGTCAGCGACGACGTCCTGGCTGGCACCGACGCCCTCGGCACCGCCAAGGTCCTGGCCGCCGCCATAAAGCGGGCCGAGCCCGACCTGGTCGTGGCGGCGACCGAATCGACCGACGGGTACACGGGCACCACCCCGGCCCAGCTGGCCGAGCTCCTCGGCCTGCCATCGGTGACCTTCGCCAAGAAGATCGACGTCAGCGACGGCAAGGTCCGAGTGGAGCGGCAGACCGAGGCGGGCTTCGACGAGGTGGAGTGTCCGCTTCCGGCGGTCGTCACCGTGACCGCCGGTGTCGTCGAGCCCCGGTACCCGTCGTTCAAGGGCATCATGGCGGCGAAAGGCAAGCCGGTCGAGCAGCTGAAGGTGGCCGACCTCGGCCTGACGCCCGATGAGGTGGGCGCCGCCGGTGCCCGCCAGGAGGTCATCGACGTGGCCGCCGCCGAGGAACGCAAGGCGGGCGAGATCGTGGTCGACGAGGGTGACGCCTACGAGCGCATCATCGCCTTCCTCGAGCAGCTCAAGGTTCTGTAGCCCACCCCAGCCGGGAGGATCCTGAAACTGATGGCAACCGACAAGGTGTGGGTCGTGGCTGAGTCGTCGGGTGGAACCCCGACCAGCCTCACCCTGGAGCTGTTGACCAAGGCCCGCTCGATGGCATCGGTCGTCGAGGCGGTGGCGTGGGGTGGCGACGTGGCCTCGACGGCTGGAGAGCTCGGCAACCACGGCGCCACCAAGGTGTACGACCTGGGCGACATGGGCGATGCCCTCCCCGGCGGCCGGGTCGCGGCAGCCATCGCTGCCCAGATCGAGGCTGGCAACGCGCCCGACGTGATCCTGATCGGGACCACCTACGACGGCCGGGACATCGCCGGGCGGCTCTCGGCCAAGATCGACCGGCCCGTGCTCACCAACCTGGTGGACCTCACGGTCGAAGATGGGGTCCCCGTCGCCCATCACGCCATCTTCGGTGGGGTGCAGATGGCCAGGACCCGCTTCACGGGGGACGGTCCCGGCATCTTCGTCGTGCGGGCCAAGTCCTTCGCGGCCGAGCCCGCCGGTGGGTCGGCAGCCGAGGTGGTGCCCGTCGAGGCGCCCGACACCGGTCCGACCGACGCCGCCCGGGTGCTCGAGCGCCATGTCGAGGAGCGCACGGGACCGCAGCTGGACGAGGCCGAGATCGTCGTCTCCGGTGGGCGTGGCCTGGGCCAGGCCGACAAGTACGAGATGATCGAGGAGCTGGCCAAGCTCCTCAAGGCGGCGCCCGGCGCCTCCCGGGCGATCGTCGACGCCGGCTGGGTGCCCTACGCCTACCAGGTGGGCCAGACGGGCAAGACCGTGAAGCCGACCGTCTATCTCGCCGCCGGGATCTCAGGCGCCACCCAGCACATGGTCGGCATGAAGGGGGCCAAGAACATCATCGCCATCAACAAGGACCAAGAGGCCCCCATCTTCTCCATCGCCGACCTGGGCATCGTGGGGGACGTTCACAAGGTCGTCCCCAAGCTGATCGAGGCGCTCAAAGCCCGAGGGTAGGGCCAGGCCCGACTTTTCCCTGCTAGGTCGCCTAGAATCTCCCGCGTGGCGGGCGGGGGAGTGTTTTCGTCGCTGCGGCGCGCGGGCACACGCGGGGAGCTGCGTCGCGCCTGATGCTCTTTCCCACGATCGACTTCGCCGTCTTCTTCGCCATCGTCTTCCTGGCGAGCTGGCTGCTCACGCCCTTTCCCCGGCGCTGGAAGCCGTTCATGATCGTGGCCAGCTACGTCTTCTACGGGTGGTGGGACTGGCACTTCGTCGTGCTGCTGGCGGCGGCCACCGCGTTCGCTCAACTTGGTGCGCTGGCGATCCACCGCACCGATTCGCCGACGCTGCGCAAGGCGGCGTTGTGGGCCACGGTGGCCGTCGAGCTCGGCCTCCTGGGGTGGTTCAAGTACTACGACTTCTTCGCCGTCAACGTGGCGAACGTCATGCACGGCATGGGAATCGGGGCACCGTTGCCTCTGCTCCAGGTCACCCTGCCGGTGGGCATCTCGTTCTTCACGTTCATGGCCCTCAGCTACGTCATCGACGTCTACCGCCGTTCCCTGGAGCCCGCCAGCTGGCTCGACTTCGCCACCTACCTCTCCTTCTTCCCCCATCTGGTCGCCGGGCCCATCGTGCGAGGCTCCGAGCTCCTGCCCCAGATCCGCAAGCGGCGGGACCCGCGCAAGGTCGACTTCTCGAGAGCCGCGTACCTCATCTTCGCCGGCCTGTTCAAGAAGGTGGTGCTCTCCAGCTTCCTGGCCACGGCCATCGTCGACCCCGTGTTCAACAGCCCGGGTCAGCACAGCTCGCTCGAGATCGTGGTCGCCATCTACGGCTACGCAGTGCAGATCTACGCCGACTTCAGCGGTTACACCGACATCGCCATCGGTGTGGCCCTGCTGCTCGGGTTCAAGTTCCCCGACAACTTCGACAGCCCCTACACCGCCCGGACGCTCCAGGACTTCTGGCGACGGTGGCACATGACGCTGTCCCGCTGGCTGCGCGACTACCTCTACATCCCGTTGGGGGGCAACCGCGGGTCCCGGCTGGCGACCTATCGCAACGTCATGATCACCATGGTGCTCGGCGGCCTGTGGCACGGCGCGGCGTGGACGTTCGTGATGTGGGGGACCATCCACGGCGTCGGGCAGGTGGCCGGCCACTGGCGCCGCTCCCGCCGGGAGGCGCGGGGCCTCGACCCCCTCCCCGACACGCGATGGGACCGCATCGCCCAGAGGGTGATCACGTTCAACGTGGTGTGTCTGGCTTGGGTGTTTTTTCGTTCGGACTCGTTCTCGACGGCGCTCACCCTGCTGCGGCGGCTGTTCACGGCGTGGGGACCGGCGCCCCAGGTCACGCCCCTGGTGCTGCTGGCCATCGCCGTCGGCATCGGGGCGCAGTACGTGCCCCATGACGTCGTGGACCGGGTCCGCGTCGCGTTCTCCCGGCTCCGCCCGGCGGGGCAGGGGGCCGTGCTCGCCATCACGTTGTTCGGCATCACCACCCTCGGGCCCCAGGGTGTCGCCCCGTTCATCTACTACCGCTTCTGATGCCCAAGATCCGTCTCCAGCTCCCGGTGTCCCGTGGCCGCGGTGGCCATCGCCCGGCGTCGGGCCGCGGGCCGCGCGACGGTAGGCGCGCTGAGAGTGCGGGCAGTCCCGCCACCCCAGGCGACGGCGGCGGCCACCCTGGAAATGAAGACAGCGACACGCCTGGCGCCGTTGCCGTCGCCACCGCCACGCGCGTCGCCCGGCGGGTTCGCACCGGCGGGCTCCGACCGGCTCCCGCCGCGCCGCCGAGCCCCGCTGCCCGCCGGCTCCAGCCGGCCGGGAGGGTACTGGTGATCGGCTTCGTCTGTCTCGGGCTGTGGCTGCTGCTGGACTCCCATTCCCTCCAGCGCTCGGCGCAGTCGTCTCCGCTCGGCGCCCGACGGACGGCGGCGCTCACGGTGTTGCGTCCGATCGTCTGGGTCGGCAACGGGACGGGCCTGGCCTACCTGGGTGACCTCGTCAAGGACGCCCTCGGTCGGCCCACCGGGGGGCCGGTGGTCAAGTCGACCCCTCCTGTTCCGGTGGCCTCGCCCCGAGCGCGATCCGCCAACGGGGCGGCACCAGCGGCTCCACAGCCGGCCGGCACCCCGAGCCCGGCCCAGCCCGCGCTGCTACCCCTGCCCCAACCGACGGCCGCCAAACCACTGCGGGTCCTGGCCATCGGTGACTCGATCGGGGAGGACCTCGGACTGAGCCTGGTCGCCAAGCTGGGAGCCACCGGCGTGGTACAGGCCACCCTCGACGGCAAGATCAACACCGGCCTGGCCCGGCCCGACTACTTCGACTGGCCTGGTGAGCTTCGCACCGACATTGCCCGGTTCCAACCGGACGTGGTGGTGGCCATGATGGGGGCCAACGACAACCAGTCGTTCCTCGTCGGCGGCAGGGCCGTCCAGTTCGGCTCGCCGGAATGGGTCTCCGCCTACACCCAGCGGGTGGCCACCGTGATGAGCGAGGCGACGGCCAAGGGCCAGCGCATGCTCTGGGTGGGCATGCCGGTCATGCCCTCGGGCGGCGTGTCGACGCAGATGCAGCTGCTGAACACCATCGTCCAGGGCCAGGCCACCTTCCATCCTGGCGTCTCCTATCTGGACTCCTGGCACGTCTTCGTCGACGGCAGCGGCAAGTACTCCGTGTACCTGCCCGACGCCTCGGGGAGCCAGCAACGGGTCCGGGAGCCCGACGGCCTCCATCTGGCCAGGGCCGGCTCGGACCGCCTGGCCGATTGGGCGATCGGCGCCATCCAGAGCCAGTTCGGAGTACGACTCGGCTCCTGAGCTCCGAACCACCGGCTCCGACCCACGGAAGCCGACCACGGACCCCCGCCACCAACCCCGGCCACGCACAGGGGTCGATGGGTAGCATCTCGCCATGACCGACACTGCCTCGCGTCTGTGGCGGAACTGGGGTGGCAACCAGCGGTGTGCCCCGGCCGAGATCGCCCAGCCTCGCTCGGTCGAGGATCTGGTGGAGGTGGTGAAGTCCGCCGGCAAAGAAGGGCTGCGGGTCAAGGCGGTGGGGTCGGGCCACTCGTTCACCGACGTCGCCTGCACCCCGGGTGTCCAGGTCCGTCTCGACGAGCACGCCCGCGTCCTGCGCTACGACCCCGAGGCGTCGACGGTGACTGTCGAGTCGGGGATGACCCTGGCCGCGCTGGCTGGAGAGCTTGCCCGGAGGGGGCTGGCCCTCGCCAACCTGGGCGACGTCGGCTATCAGACCGTCGCCGGAGCCATCTCGACCGGCACCCACGGGACGGGTGTGCGGCTCGGCGGTCTGGCCACCGACGTGGTCGGCCTCCAGTTGGTCACGGCCGACGGGTCGGTCGTGTCGTGCTCGCCGGACGAGGAGACGGAGATCTTCGCCGCCGCCCGGGTGGGGCTGGGTGCGCTGGGCATCATCTCGACGGTGACCCTCCGCTGCCAGCCGGCGTTCAATCTGCGCGCCGTGGAGGAGCCGATTCGCCTCGAGCAGGTGCTGTCGTCGATCGACGAGCTGGTCGAGGGCAACGACCATTTCGAGTTCTTCTGGGTACCCCACACCGGCTGGGCCCTCACCAAGCGCAACAATCGCACCGACGAGCCGGTCTCGCCGGGCCGTGGGTGGCGGTTCTTCCGCGACAAGATCCTCTTCGAGAACGTCGCCTTCGGGGCGGTCACGTGGCTCGGGCGCCTTCGCCCGCGATGGATCCCCCGACTGGCCCGCATCGCTCCTGGCTCGGGACGTACCGAGTACGTCGACCGAAGCGACCGCATCTTCACCAGCCCCCGCTGGGTGCGCTTCTGCGAGATGGAGTACGCGATTCCCAGGGCGGCGGCGGTGGGCGTGGTGGAACGGGTGCGCCGGTACGTCGAGGAGAGCGGTCTCTACGTCGGTTTCCCGATCGAGGTCCGCTTCACGGCGGGCGACGACATCCCGCTGTCGACAGCGAGCGGCAGGCAGAGCTGCTACGTGGCCGTCCACATGCCTCGAGGAGTGCCCTACGAGCAGTACTTCCGCGGCGTCGAGGCGATCATGGACAGCGTCAGAGGGCGGCCCCACTGGGGCAAGCTCCATTACCAGACGGCTCCGACGCTCTCGTCCCGGTACCCGGGCTGGGAACGGTTCCAAGCCGTGCGCGCCCGTCTGGACCCCGACGGCCTGTTCGGCAACGCGTACACCGACCGCGTCCTCGGCGCTCGCTGAGCTCTGCTGCCGGCGGCTTCGCCGCCCCTCGCGGGTTGCCGGCCCGATCAGACCAGGGGCCACGGATACGGTCGTCGCTCGGGCAACGGCGCCGGGAACCGTGGGCTGGCGACCACGGCCGTCGCCCGACGCTGGATGCCCTCGAGCTCTTCGGGACCGAGCAGCGAGTCGAGGCCCATCGGAAGATCCCGGGCGACGCGGTCGATGTCGGCCACCAGGTTG
>DASXYV010000315.1:0-2543 GCA_036502305.1 Acidimicrobiales bacterium | reverse complement strand
GGACGCGTCGGTGACGTCGGAGGCGTCGCCCAGAAGACCGTCGCCGTCCGCAATGCCGGCGCCACCTTGTTCTTGGTGCCGCCGCCCGAGTACAAGGTGGCCATGCAACATGCGGGAAGTCACCTCAAGGTGGTACCCGTGGCATCGCTGGACCAGGCGCTGACCGCCTTGAGCAGCCACGGAGGCAACACCCGCGACATTCCTCCGCCGCCGACAGGAGCAACGGGATAGGGGCCATGGGTTCCGTACCCGCGCAGTTCGAGTTCGCCGCTCAGTTCGCCAGCTTTCTCGTGGCTGCTGCCGGCGTGGCCCTCGTGCTGCTGAGAGCCGAGCTGCTGAGCCGGTCACCCTGGGCCCGCGCCTCCCTCGGGGTGGGCTTCGCGGCGCTGGCTGCTGCCGCCTTCCTGACAGGATCCCTGCTCGTCCAGCCAGCTACCAATCCGGTCGTCGAGGGGCTGCGTGGCGCAGGCCTGATCCTGATCCTCGTCGGCTCTCTTCGGTGGCGGGCAGGCGACGCATCCCAGGCACTCGTGTGGCTGGGCGTCGGGCTGGCGGGTGCGGCCATCGTGCTGCGCGGCACGTCGGCCCAGGTGGCCGACAGCCTCCTCGCCGCCGGAGCCCTGAGCATGGGCATCGCCCTGGTGGCGGCCAGCCGCCAGGCCATCGCCGCCCGGGTGGCCGCCACCGCCGCCGCCACTCTCCTCGTTCTCGTCTTCATCCTCTCGCTGGCCCTATCCCAGGTCGTCTCCTCGACGGTGCGGAACGACGCCCTCCGTCGTCTCGATGGACGCGCCTCCGCCGGGGCCACCCAGACGTCGAACAGTCCCGAGCAATTGCGGGGTGAGGCCGTTCTGGTGGGTTCGTCGGTGCGGGCCGCCGTCAACGCCCGCGCCGGGTGCGTCCAGTCCGACCAGACCGTCGTGGCCAGTTGCGTGCGCGATGCCCTGTCGGCGATCTCTGCCTCGGCCGTGCCGGCCGGGGTCGAGGTGGCGTGGGTCCAGCCCGGCGTCGGGGTGGTGGCGTCGTCGGCGAACCTCGCCGCCGCCCTCGGTCCCGGCGCGGCTGCCGCCCTTCCGAGCTCTCCGGCCGTGGCCCAGGCCGTCGCCGCTCAGCTCTCGACCGGCACGGCGGCCGTCGTAGGAGGCCAAGCCCTTGCTGTGGGCGCCTATCCCGACGTGGTGATCGCCCGCGGACCCGGCCTACCCGGGACGGCGCGAGTGATGGGCGTCGCGATCGCCGTCCGCGCCCTCGACCGCGGCTACCTGGAGCAGCTGCGGGTGGATGATCCCACCCTCTCGTTGGCCCTGGTCGGGCCCACCAGCGTTCTCAGCAGCGCCGGAGGTTGGAACCCGGCGTTCGACACCGTGCAGAGTGTCGCCGCCCAGGTGCTCTCCGGCGGCGGTGCGGTCACGTCGGCCACCGTGCAAGGCCGCTTCGTCGCCGGCCAGTCGGTGGCTGCGAGCAACAACAGGCCGGTCATGGCGTTCCTCTCCTCCACCCCGACGACGGTGGTCGATGAGACCCAGAACGACCTCTTCCGCACGCTGTTCATCATCGCCCTCGGTGGCACGCTCCTCGCCCTGTTGCTGGCGTCGCTGGTGGGAGACCGGGTGGGCTCGGACCTCCGGCGGCTCACCACGGCCGCCGAGTCCATCCGCCGTGGCGACGTCGACGTCCGGGCCAGGGTCAGCTCGGAGGACGAGGTGGGGAGGTTGGGAGCGGCGTTCGACTCGATGGCCGCCTCCATCGAGGAGAAGGCGACGGCGCTGCGCGACGCGGCCCAAGACGAGAGTCGCCTCCGCGGTCGCCTCGAGGCCGTCGTGGGGGGCATGGGGGAAGCACTCGTCGCCGTCGACTCCGCCGGCAGGATCACCGACTTCAATCAGGCTGCCGAGGAGCTGGTCCTCGTCAGCGACAGCGCAGCTCGGGGTCGCCCGGTGGAAGATGTGATCACTTTGGTGGGAGAAGACGGTGCCGAGCTCACCGCCTACCTGCGGCAACCGCCCGACCAACGGTGGACCACGCAGTGCTGGCTCCAGCTGGGAGAGCGGGGGCTGGTCCCGGTAGCGGTGTCCGCCGGGGCGCTGCGGGGCCAGGGACCAGGTGGCGGCGGCGCCGTGTTCGTGCTCCGCGACCTGCGCCGGGAGCACGAGGTCGAGCGGATGAAGACCGAGTTCCTGTCCCGGGTCGGCCACGAGCTGCGCACGCCGCTCACGGGCATCATGGGGTTCAGCGACCTCATGGCTCGCAAGAGCGTCCCGCCAAACCAGGCTCGGGTCTGGCACGGAGAGATCCTCGAGCAGTCGAAGCGCCTGCTCAGAGTGGTCGAGCGGCTCGAGTTCTTCGCCTCCGCGGGGGCCGGTCGGCTGCGGCTGCGCCCCGACTGGGTCGACATCCGGGTGCTGATTGACGACGTCGTCTCCGTGTGGGAGACGAGGCTCCAGGATCCGTGGCTGATCAGTCGACGGGTCGAGCGAGATCTCGAGCCGGTGGTCGCCGATCGCCGCTGGGTCCGACTGGCGATCGACGAGCTGGTCGACAAC
>DASXYV010000314.1:0-1810 GCA_036502305.1 Acidimicrobiales bacterium | reverse complement strand
CTCCGCCCTTGCCCATTCCGTGGCGAGCAGCCCGCCCAGCAGCGCCTCGACCATCCGGCCCCCGCCGACGATCACAAGACGCGGTCTCGGGCCTGCCATGGGCCCGGAGGCTACAGCGAACGCGGCCCGAGGAACCTCACGACAGCCTCCGCACTTCCCCGAACGAAAGTTGCCGCTCCGCCCCTCGGGCCGCGGCTTTGAACGCTAGCACCCTCATGGGCACCGGGCGTCAGCCGCGCCGGGGCCGGCGGAAGCGGCTGGCGTACCCGATGGACATCGCGGTCGGGAAGCATTCCTCGGTGTAGGCGTAGGCCGCCCCCACGATGAGGTCCAGCTCGGCCTCGGTCACCTCGCCGACCGGGGTCTGGCCGACCAGGTACACCGCGTCCTCGGCACCGAGGGCGAAGTGCGCACCGATCAGGGTCGCGTTGCGGCGCAGGAGGTACTCGTAGCACGCCTCGACGTTCTCCTCAGGCGCCGGCATCACCTGGGTCTCGTGATGCAGGCTCCGTTCGCGCAGCGTCAGCCAGACGGTGATGACCGCCTTCTCTTCTCCCCGCATCCGCGCGTACCAGCGGCGAGCTTCGGGATCGTGGTCGACCGCCACGAGCATCGTCCCGGCTTCCAACTGCCGCTCGGCCCAGCGGCTGATGCGGGCGGCAACGTCGTCCAGCTCGGCGGCCGAGGCCGCGGCCCCGCCCATCTAGAGACAGTCGACCAACTGGCGATCGGTGAGCTCGGTGTACAGGTTTCGCAGCCGGGAGGCTGCCCCCGACCAGGTGTAGACCCGCGCTCGGGCGGCAGCGTTGACAGCCAGCTCGGTGGCCACCCGGCGGTCGGCCAACAGGTCAGCGACGTAGTCGGCGAATCTCGACGGGTCGCCACCCTCGACGAGGAACCCGGTACGGCCGTGGTCGACCAGCGTCCGCAGCCCGCCCACCGCCGAGGCCACGACCGGCGTGCCACAGGCGGCGGCCTCGAGCGCCACCAGACCGAAGGACTCCGAGCGGCTCGGCACCAGGCACACGTCCGCCGACCGGTAGTAGGTGGACAGCATCTCGTGTCGTTGGGGCGGCACGAATCGGACGCTCGCTCCGAGGCCGAGCTCGTCGACAAGGGAGTGGAGCCCCGCCAGCTCGCCCTCCCCTCGGGGTCCGCTGGGGCCGCCCACCACGACGAGCACGGCGCCACGTCGGGCTTCCAGCCGGGCCAGGGCCTCCACCGCCACCCTGGCTCCCTTCAGCGGTTGGATACGCCCCACGAACAACAGGACGGGCCCGTCCTCGGGAAGGCCCAGCGCCCGTCGGGCCTGCGGGCGATGGCCAGGCGAGAAGAAGGCGTGGTCCACTCCCGGGGGGACGATCTCGATCCGCGACGGCTCGCCCCCGTACAGCTCGGAGATCTGGTCGGCCTCGACCGAGCACGAGGCCAGCACGGCATCCGAACAGCCGATCACCCGGGCCTCGGCCTCGGCCCGACGAGCGGGCTCGGCTGCACCGACGTCCTCAGGGCTGGCCTCGGCCCGCACCCGGTCGAGCGTGTGGAAGGTGGACACCAGGGGGAGCCCGAGCTCGTGCTTGAGGACGTGACCGGCCATGCCCGAGAGCCAGTAGTTGGCGTGGATGGCGTCGGGACCGTTCTCGTCGTGATCGGCGTGCCACCCCGCCGTTCCCGTCTTCATCCGGGCGAGCACGCCCTCGGTGAACTCGTCCACCACGCCGGGCAGGGCCTCCTTGGGCAGATGGGCCAGCGGGCCCGCGGGGACGTGGTGCACTCGGAGACCGGGCTCGACCCGCACCGTCGCCGGCAG
>DASXYV010000313.1:0-3846 GCA_036502305.1 Acidimicrobiales bacterium | reverse complement strand
GCAGTCGAGACGCGCCCCGGGAAGCGCAACCGGCGCGAGGTGAGCAGATCCGAGGAGTGTCGCCGCCGCTGAGGCCGGCCGCTCCTCTCAGGCGCAGGCCTCCCAGGCCCGCATCCGCTCGAGGCCGCGGGCCAGCAGGCGAGACACCTGCATCTGGCTCACGCCGACCCGAGATCCGATCTCGGCCTGGCTCAGGCCCTCCTGGAAGCGCAACAGCACCACGCGTCGCTCCGACATCGGCAGTCGGCTCATCAGGTCGCGCACCAGATCCCGACGATCGACGATGCCGACACCGGGATCGACCGCCCCGACGCGGGTCTCGAGGGCGCGAGTGGTGTCGTCGTCCAACGCCTGGCTCAGCGACGCGGTCCGGTACAGGCGGCCGGCTTCCATGGCCTCGATGACGTCGCTCGCGCCAACGCCCAGATGGGCTGCCAGCTCATCGATGGTCGGCGAGCGCCCGAGCGCCTGGCTCAGGTGATCGACGGCGTCGCGGCTCTCCAGGTACAGCTCCTGGACCCGACGGGAGACCCGAACCGCCCAACCGCGATCGCGGAAGTGCTTCTTGAGCGTCCCGATGATCGTCGCCGTGGCGAAGGCGGGAAAGCTGGTGCCATGGTCGGGGTCATAGCGAGTGGCCGCCTCGACGAGGCCCATGGAGGCGACCTGCACCAGATCTTCGAGGGATTCGCCTCGGTGGGAGAAGCGGCGAGCCAGGTAGCGGGCCAGGCCCAGATGATCCTCCACCAATCGGCTGTCGACCGCCTCGGCGTGCCGAGCCGAAGCAGACCCGGCGGCCAGCGCGTCGGAGTGGTGGGCGGCGGAGTCATTGACGGGCTCACCGGAGACCGGGACGGCGACAGGTCGTCGGGACCGCTTGCTGGCGTCACTCCCGGGTGTGCCCGGTCGCGACAAGCGGCGCCTGCGCTCGACAGATCTCCCAGGCCACCTCGGCTCGTCGTGGCCCGCTGTCTGCCAGCCCTGCGTGGTTGTCATCCAGCCCTCCCCCGAGGACGTCGCCTGCACCGTATTGTCTTCGAACTGTCCCGACGAGGGCTCGACTCAATTGTACGGGGCGTCGGTCCATCCGGCGATGTTCATTGACGTAGTGATCATTTGGATTCGCCCCACACTGCTCCGAGCCTGCCTCCCGGCACGAAATCGCCGGCGCGTTCCCCTGGCCGGGGGAATGGGGTCCCACCATCGGCGGACTCTCAGGAGCACCCAAGGTCCGCGGCTGCCTTCCTCCCTCCTCCCCGTCACGGCCAACCTCGAGCGTGATGAAACACTCACGGTGAATGAAATACAATGACATTGGCTATAACGAAGCGGTGCTCAGCCGGGACCCCCGTCGATGAGACGGGCGGCGCTGCTCCTCGCCGGCCTGCTGGTGACCGCCGTCTTCGGAGCGGCGATCCTGGCCGGGGCGGTGGCGGGTACGGCCATCCCTGGAGGCGACGCGTCGGCCGGTCAGGCGACGGGAGGTTCGGCCGGTGGCCCGCCCTCGGGCCGGGCGGTGGCGTCCATCCCGCCCGTGTACCTCTCGCTCTACCAGCACGCCGCGGTGACGTGTCCCGGGCTGCCGTGGACGGTGCTCGCTGCCATCGGGACGGTGGAGAGCGACAACGGCCAGTCGCTCGCCGCCGGGGTGAGGAGCGGTGCGAACTTCGCCGGCGCCGAAGGGCCGATGCAGTTCGAGCCGACGACCTTCTCCTCCGTCGCCGTGGTCGGACCGGGAGGCGGCGATCCACCGAGCCCCTACGACCCCGTGGATGCCGTGTACTCGGCCGCCCGTCTCCTCTGCACCGACGGCGGCGGCGATCCGGCGACGATCGCCCGGGCGATCTACTCCTACAACCACTCTGCCGACTACGTCGCCCAGGTGCTGTCGCTGTCGTCCTCCTACGGCGCGTCGAGCACGGCGGGACAGGGGTGACGAGGGTCACCGGCCACCTCCGGACCGCACTACCATCCGGGGCCCTCGGACGAGCGATCTCGGGGGTGCGGATGGGACAGGTCAACACGGTGCAGGGACCGATCGACGGCGCTGGCCTCGGCACGACCCTGATGCACGAGCACGTCTTCATCCTGAGCCCCGACGTCCAGCAGAACTATCCGCTCGGCTGGGACGACGTCCGCCGGATCGACGACGCCGTGAGCCGGCTGAACGAGCTGAAGTCCCGTGGCGTCGACTCGATCGTCGATCTCACGGTCCTCGGCCTCGGTCGCTACGTGCCTCGCATCGCCGCCATCGCAGCCCGTACCGAGCTCCAGATCGTGGTGGCGACGGGCCTGTACACCTACAACGACGTTCCCCTCTACTTCAGCTACCGAGGTCCGGGGACGCCGCTCGACGGCCCGGAGCCGATGATCGACATGTTCGTGCGCGACCTGCAGATCGGCATCGCCGAGACCGGCGTGAAGGCGGGCATCCTCAAGTGCGCCACGGACGAGGCCGGGGTCACCCCGGGCGTGGAGCGGGTCCTGCTGGCCGTCGCGGAGGCTCATAGGCAGACCGGCGCTCCGATCTCGACCCACACCCATGCGGCGACGCGCCAGGGCCTCGAGCAGCAGCGCATCTTCGCCAAGGAGGGAGTGGATCTCGAGCGCGTGGTGATCGGCCACAGCGGCGACAGCACCGATCTCGCCTACCTCGAGGAGCTCGTCGGCAACGGCTCGTACATCGGTATGGACCGATTCGGGATCGACGCCATCCTCTCGTTCGACGAGCGTGTCGCGACGGTGGCCACGATGTGCGAGCGCGGACATGCCAATCGCATGGTGCTCTCGCACGACGCCGCCTGCCACAACGACTGGTTCGAGGACGACGTGGTCACCGCCGTCCAGCCCAACTGGCGGTACACCCACATCTCCGACGACGTCATCCCCGCGCTCCGTGCCCGGGGAGTCACGGACGACCAGCTCCGTCAGATGCTGGTCGAGAACCCGATGAAGATCCTCGGCTCCCGGACCGGCTGACCTCCCGAACCACGAGGCCGGCGGCGCGCCCTGAGCCCGTTTGTTACCGTCGTGTCGAGGGAGACAGGGGAGACGCCGCCATGAGCGACACGGCGCAGGGGTCCGGATGGTGGCAGGCGTCCGACGGACGGTGGTATCCGCCTGACGCCAGGCCGGGCGTCCCGCCCCCGCCTGAGGCGGCCAGCGCGGGATGGTCCAGCCCGCCCGGCGGATCAAGCTCGGGATGGGCAAGTCCCCAGGCGCCGGGCTCGTACAACCCGAGCGCTTGGGCGCAGCCACCGGGGACGGCCCCCTACCGGGCGGCGACCAACGGCCTCGCGGTCGCTTCCCTCGTGCTGGGCATCATCGGGATACCGGGGGTCTTCGCCCTCTTCAATATCTTCTCGATCCTGGCCCTGATCTTCGGGCTCGTCTCCCGCTCGCAGATCCAGAAGTCAGGCGGCACCCAAGGCGGCGCCGGGATGGCGATGGCCGGCATCGTCCTCGGGACCATCGGGATCGCCCTCGACGTGATCTGGGTCATCGTGGCGGTCACGAGCAGCGTCTACAGCGGCTGATCGGTCTGGCGCGGCGCGTGGCGATCGCGCCCCGCCGCCGATATCCCCCACAGGGGTGGGAGCGTCCGACGGCGAACTCCTAAACGAGTCGGTATACGCGGACGCGTCGAGGCCGGGATGGGGGGTCGGACGCCTTGGCAGCTCATGCGTGGAGCAGTGCACGCTCCCGGTGGGAGCACATGCCTGGGAGGGCAATGGGTGCCCGGGCGACGATGGCCCGTGTCATCGCCGTCGCTGTCCTCGCCGTCGCTCTCCTCGCCGGCGCCAGTCTCGATCTGGTGGCGAAGTCGGGGCGGGCGTCCGCTGGGCA
>DASXYV010000312.1:0-2016 GCA_036502305.1 Acidimicrobiales bacterium | reverse complement strand
GGCGATGGCATGGCGCTTCCGGCGACGGGAGGAGGACCCGATGGTGGGCTGGGCCACGCTCACGTGCTTCGTCGTGGCCGCCTTCTTCTTCGGGCTGATGCTGGGACCGGCCAGCCCCTTCCACACCGTCACCGGCGCGGTACCGCTCGACGGCTTGGGCCCCAACCCCCTGCTCCAGGACCACCCGTTGGTCGCTTTTCACCCTCCGCTGCTGTACCTGGGCTTCGTGGGCTTCACGATCCCGTTCTCGTTCGCCGTGGCCGCCCTCGTCACCGGCCGCCTGGGCGAGGGATGGCTCGTCGAGACGCGGCGGTGGACGCTCTTCGCCTGGGGTCTGCTCACCGTGGGCATCGTGCTGGGCGCCTGGTGGTCCTACCAGGTGCTCGGTTGGGGCGGCTTCTGGGCGTGGGACCCGGTCGAGAACGCCTCGTTCCTTCCCTGGCTCTGCGGGACGGCCTACCTCCACTCGGTCATGGCCCAGGAGCGGCGCGGGCTGCTCCGGGTGTGGAACCTGTCCTTGCTCATGGCCACCTTCAGCCTCACGATCCTCGGCACCTTCCTGACCCGTTCGGGTGTCCTGCAGTCGGTGCACGCCTTCTCGCAGTCGACCCTCGGCCCGATCATCCTGGGCTTCTTCGGTCTCGTCGTGGCGGTCGGGCTCGGCCTCATCGCCTGGCGGGGGGACCGCCTGCGCTCGCCGGGGAGCATCGACTCGCCGGTGTCGCGCGAGGGCGGCTTCCTCGTGAACAACCTGCTGTTCGCCGGCTTCGCCCTCGTGGTGCTGCTCGGGACCGTCTTCCCGCTCCTCTCCGAGGCGGTGCAGGGCCAGCAGATCTCGGTCGGGCGGCCGTACTTCGACACCATGGCCAGGCCCATCGGCTTGGCGCTGCTGTTCTTCATGGCGGTGGCTCCCGTCCTGCCGTGGCGGAAGGCGAGCGGCGAGCTGCTCCGCAGCCGGCTCCAGTGGCCTGCGTGGGCGGGCACGCTGGTTGTGGTCGGTTGTGTCGCCGCCGGGATCCGGGGTCTGGCCGTGCTGCTGGCCTTCGGCCTGGGTGCGTTCGCGGGGACGTCGGCGCTCCGCCAGCTCGTGGTGTCGACGCGGATGGCCCGTCGCCGGGGGGTGCCGCTGTGGAGCGGCCTGGTCGGTCGGACCAACGGAGGGATGGTCGTCCACCTCGGCGTCGTGCTCATCGCCGTCGCCCTGTCGGCCAGCCTCTCGTTCGGCCACCGCGGCCAGGTGCAGCTGAAGCCCGGGCAGTCGACGCAGTTCGCCGGCCACACCCTGACCTATCTCGGCACCCGCGGTGTGGTTCACCCGAACCGCCGCGAGCTGGAGGCGGCGGTGCGCGTCGACGGCGGCGGCGTGTACCGACCGGCGGTGAGCCAGTTCGGCTCGGACGCCGAGGGGATCGGTACGCCCTCGGTGGCCAGCAGCCTTACCAGCGACGTGTACCTGACACTCGACACCCCACCGGAAGGCGCCACTCTCGGCGGCGGCCCCCCACCCTCGAGTGTCAGCGGACAGCCCGGCGGCGCCCCTGGATCGACGTCCGGCCCGACACAGACGGCCCCGCAGTCCAGTCCGTTGACCCAGCCTGCCGTCATCGGGGTCGTGGTCCAGCCCATGGTGGCGTGGCTCTGGATCGGTGGAGCCGTCATGGGGCTAGGGGCGGTCATGGCGGCGCTGCCCGAGCGGCGTCGGCGGGCCCCCGGGGAACCTGAGCCGGAGCCGGCGACTGTCGTCCCCGCGGTGTCCGAGCCCGATCCCGAGCCCGTCGTCGCCCGGTCAGGCGGTGGGTCGTGACGCCCTCGGTGTCATCGCCACCGGCGCCGTCGATGCCGGGCGAGCGCCTCCCCCGGCGACGCCGTCCTCGGGCTGTCATGGTCGTCGCTCTCGCCGTGGCGGTGGTGGTCGGTGCGCTGGTCGCCGTGTTGGCGACCCGTCCGTCGGCGAGCTCCACCGCGGCTGCCAGCCCCCTGCTGGGCAAACCCGCCCCTGCTGTCAGTGGCCCGGCA
>DASXYV010000311.1:0-4738 GCA_036502305.1 Acidimicrobiales bacterium | reverse complement strand
CGCGATCTCGAGCGCAGCGTGCGGCGCCTGCGCGACTACCTCGACACCCGCTTTCCGCTCACGACGGTTGTCACCATCGCCGACAACGCCAGCACGGACGCCACCTGGTCGATCGCCGAGCGCCTCGCCGACGAGCTCGCGGGCGTGCGGGCGGTGCGCCTCGATCGCAAAGGGCGGGGCCGGGCCCTTCGAGCCGTGTGGAGCGCCAGTCGGGCGCGCGTGGTGGCCTACATGGACGTCGATCTCGCCACCGATCTAGACGCGCTGCTTCCGCTGGTCGCCCCGCTCATCTCCGGCCATTCGGACCTGGCCATCGGGACGCGCCTGGCACCGGGCGCGCGGGTGGTCAGAGGGCCGAAGCGGGAGGTCATCTCCCGCTGCTACAACCTGATCGTCAGGACCGCGTTGCGGAGCCACTTCAGCGATGCCCAGTGCGGTTTCAAGGCGGTGAGGACGGACGCGGCCAAGGCGCTGCTGCCGCTGGTCGACGACGACGAGTGGTTCTTCGACACCGAGCTCCTCGTCCTGGCCGAGCGCAACGGTCTCCGCATCCACGAGGTCGCCGTCGACTGGGTGGACGGCGCGGAGTCGCGCGTCGACATCGCCCAGACGGCGGCCGCCGACCTCAGGGGCATCGGGCGCCTCGTTCGCGGCTTCGCCTCGGGGAGAGGGGCAGCCGGGAACGCGGCCGTTGGCCTTCGGCGCCCCTACCCGGGCGACGAGCTGGCGAGCTTCGCCCGCATCGGCGCCCTCAGCACTGTCGCCTGGTTGTTGCTGTGGCTGGCGCTCCGGCCCGCGCTCGGCGCCTTTGCCGCCAACGCCGTGGCCCTCGTCATCTGCTGGGTGCCGAACACCGCCGCCAACTGGCGGCTCACGTTCGCCGGGCGCGCGCCCGTCGGTCGCCAGGACCAGGTCGTGGGCGGGCTGGCGGTGCTCGGGGCGAGCCTCGTGGCGACCACCTTCGCCCTGGCCGTGGCCGTCGGGGCGGGGGCCACGTCGGCTGCCGCCGAGGGCGTCGCCCTTCTGCTCGCCAACGGCGTCGTCGCCTTCATCCGGTTCGTGCTCTTGCGGGCCTGGGTCTACCGCGACCGCACCGGCCCGGAAGGCCGGCTCAGCCATGAGGCCTCCTGCGTTGGGAGCGCCGGCTCATGAGCTCGCCGACCGTCATCGTCAGGCAGCCCGACCGCGAGCCGTACATGGACGCGTCCTCCGCGGCGCCGCCCGATCGCCAGACCTGGTGGAGACGCCCCGGACGGCCGGCCTGGGCACTCCCGGCCCTTGGTGCCATCCTCGTCGTGGCCGCCGGGCTGTACACGTGGGACCTGTCGAGCAACGGCATGAGCAACTCGTTCTATGCCGCCGCGGTCAAGTCCGGAACGGAAAGCTGGAAGGCGTTCCTCTTCGGGTCGATCGACCCGGGATCGTTCATCACGGTGGACAAGCCGCCTGCTTCGCTCTGGGTCATGGAGCTGTCGGGGCGCATCTTCGGGTTCAGCTCGTGGAGCATGCTCCTGCCCGAGGCGCTGGCCGGCATCGGCTCGGTGTACCTGCTGCACCGAACGGTGCGGAGGTGGGCGGGGGAGCTGGCTGCCGTCCTGGCCGCGGTCGCCCTGGCCCTGACCCCGGTGGCGACCCTGATGTTCCGCATCAACGACCCTGACGCGTTCCTCACGTTCCTGCTCGTGGCGTCGGCGGCCGCCCTGTGGGCTGCCCTCGAGTCGGGCAGGACGAGGTGGCTCGTGCTGTGCGGGTCGCTCATCGGCCTGGCCTTCATCACCAAGATGCTCGAGGCCTTCATCGTCCTGCCCGCCTTCGGGCTGGTGTACCTGATCTGTGCCGACACCCCGCTCAAGCGCCGGGTCGTCCAGCTCCTCTGGGCGGGCCTCGCCCTCGTGGTGTCGTCGGGCTGGTGGGTGGCGCTCGTCCAGCTGTGGCCCGCGGGGTCGCGGCCCTACGTGGGGGGGAGCACCGACAACTCCGAGCTGAACCTCATCTTCGGCTACAACGGCTTCTCCCGCGTCTTCGGCTCCGGGGGTGCGGGGCCCGGCGGAGGAGGGGCCGGTGGCGGTGCGGGGTTCGGTGGCTCGCCGGGCTGGCTGCGCATGTTCAACGACATCGTGGGCGGCCAGATCGCCTGGCTCATCCCGTTCGCAATCGTCGGTCTGCTCACGGGACTCTGGGTGACCCGGCGCGCGCCCCGCACCGACCTGGCCCGCGCCGGATGGATCCTGTTCGGGGGTTGGCTGCTGGTCGAGATGGCCGTGTTCAGTCAGGCCAAGGGCATCTGGCACCCCTACTACACCGTCGCATTGGCGCCGCCCATCGCTGCCGCCGCAGGTGCCGGTGGGCTCGCCATGTGGCGAGCTGGGCGTCAGACGCGCTGGCTTGCGTGGGTCCTGCCCGTCGCCGTGATCGCCACCGCGGCGTGGGCCGCCATCCTGCTGGGGCGGACGCCCGGTTACGACACATGGCTCCCGCCGTTGCTGCTCGTGGGCGGCATCGGCTCAGCGGTCGTGCTCGGGATCGCCGCCCTTGGCTACACCCGCCATCGGTTGGTCGTCGCCGGCGCCGGCGTCGTTGCGGCCGCCAGCCTCCTGGCCGGTCCGGCCGCCTACTCCCTCACCACGGTCGGTAGCTCGACCACGGGAGCGCTCGCCTCGGCTGGCCCCGCCCTGGTCGCCGGTGGTCTGGGCGGCGGTCCCGGCGGTGGCGCTCCGCCCTTCGGCGGCTTCGGTGGCCCGCCGGGTGGCGGTGCCTTCGCCGGCGGCGCTCGACCCCAGCTGCCCGGTGCAGCTGGCGCGGCCGGGGCGGGAGCCGGCTCTGCCGTCCCCGGCGGGGTGCGTGGCGCGCTGGGCGGCCGGGAGACCGTCAGCGCCGGACTCATCTCCTACCTGCGATCCCATCAAGGCTCGGCCAAGTACCTCGTCGCCGTCAGCGGCTCGCAGCAGTCGGCGCCGATCATCCTGGCCTCGGGCCAACCGGTCATCACCATGGGTGGGTTCAACGGCTCTGATCCCGCTCCCACGCTGGCCCAGCTGCAGGCGCTGGTGTCGTCGGGCCAGGTCCACTACGTCCTGCTCGGGGGCGGGGGCCTGGGTGGCGGCGGCGGTGGCTTCGGCGGCTCCGCTGCGGGCCCGACAGGGTTCGGCGGCCCGCCCGGTGGCGGCAACCAGGCCGGCAACGCCAACCGGTCGGCCATCCAGCAGTGGGTGACGGCCAAGGGCACCGTGGTCCCCGCCTCCGCGTACGGCGGGAGCAGCAGCGGGACCCTGTACCACCTCGGCTGACCCGAAGGTCTCAGCTCGCTCACAGGTCGGGCACGGCATGCCCCCAGCGGCGCGGCTCACACTCCGCGGTGTGAGAGCCCTCTTCGCCCGGCGGTGGGTCAGACGCCTCGTCCTCGGGGGCGTCGTCCTGGTCATCCTCGTGGTTGGTGGCCCCTTCGTCTACATCCACTTCATCGAGGGAAAGGCGCCACCCCGCCTCGCCATCCCGACGACCACCACGACTGGCGCCTCGGGCTCTGCGAGCGCAGCCGACCAGTCAGCGGACGGGAGCTGGAGGATCTCCTCCGGCTCGCAGGCCGGCTACCGCGTGCAGGAGGTGCTCTTCGGCCAGGACAACACCGCCGTCGGCCGCACTGGTGACATCACAGGGACCGTCAGCATCGCCCACAGCTCGGTGACTGCGGGATCGTTCACGGTCAACCTGTCCACCGTGAACAGCGATCGGAGCCAGCGGGACGGCCAGTTCCGGGGACGGATCATGAACGTCGCCCGCTACCCGAACGCCACCTTCGTGCTTTCGCAGCCGATCACCCTGCCAGCCGGAGCCGAGAGCGGAAAGACGGTGTCAGTCGAGGCGACGGGCCAGCTGACCCTGCACGGCACCACCCGTCAGGTGGCCGTGTCCATGCAGGCCCGGTTGTCGGGAGGCGCCATGCAGGTGAGTGGGTCCATACCGATCACCTTCGCCGATTGGAACATCACCAATCCGAGCTTCGGACCGGTCACGACCCAGGATCACGGCACCATGGAGTTTCTCCTCAACCTGTCGCGCTCCTGAGCCCTCGAGCTCGCCGGCGTTCGACTGGCTCGTCGCAGAGGTTTCGCCCCAGCGTGGGCACCCGGCCATCTCCTGGTCGGTCTGGCGCCACCTCGACCTCCTATCGTCGACAGCAGCCTCAGGCCGAGCGAGCCGAGAGAGAGGAACGCCTCCGTGCGAGTGCTGGTGACCAACGACGATGGCATCGATGCTCGCGGCCTGGAAGAGCTCGCCACCGCCCTCGACGACCAGGGCCACGATGTGGTCGTGGCAGCCCCGGCCCATGACTGCAGCGGCAACGGCGCAGCCATCGGTCCGATCCATCTGACCGGACAGGTGGCGTTCAAAGAGGCGAGGGTGGGCGACCTCGGCCACGTGCCCGCCTACGCCATCGACGGGCCGCCGGCGTTGGCGGTGCTCGCCGCGTGCCAGGGCGGCTTCGGGATCCCACCCACGCTCGTCGTCTCGGGCATCAACGCCGGCGCCAATACCGGCGGGGCCATTCTGCACTCGGGCACAGTCGGGGCCGCGCTCACCGCCGCCAACCTCGGCTTCCCCGCCGTCGCCGTCAGCCTCGCTCACGGTCCCGAGCCCGCCTGGCGCACCGCGGCGGCCGTGTCGGGATCGATCGTCGAGTGGCTGGGCGCCGTCGGTGCCTTGAACCAGCCGATCGTGCTCAACGTGAACGTCCCCA
>DASXYV010000310.1:0-3554 GCA_036502305.1 Acidimicrobiales bacterium | reverse complement strand
CCGCCGTCGTGGTGAGCCCCGGCCCCGAGGCCGCGGTGATCCGTTCGGTCCAGCTGGTCGGACTGGCCCAGCGCGCCGCACTGCTCGTCGTCGTGCTCTCCAACGGCGCCGTGGAGAAGCGCTCTCTCGAGGTGGACGAGTCCACTGGGCCCGAGCGCCTGGCGTCGGCTTCCGCCCACCTCAGCGCCCACCTGGTGGCAAAGACCCTGGGAGAGGTGGAGCGGCCCGTGGCCACTGGTGACCAGGCGACGGATGCGGTCGTCGATTCGAGCGTGTCCGCCCTCACCTCTCCCGACCACAGCGAGGAGCCCGAGCACATGTTCGTGGGCGGAGCGTCCCGGATGGCCACCGCCTTCGAGGCGGTGGAGACCGTGCGGGGCGTGCTCGGCATCCTGGAGCAGCAGTACGTCGTGGTCAGCATGCTGCGCGACGTCCTCGACCGCGGTCTGTCGGTGGCCATCGGCACCGAGCACGGCGTGGTTCCCCTGGCCGAATGCGCCGTCGTCGTGGCACCGTATGGTGGGGCGGGGGACGACGCTGGCACCATCGGGGTGCTCGGCCCGACCCGCATGAACTACCCCCAGGCCCTGGCTGCTGTCGCCGTTGTCAGTCGACAGCTCGGGCGCCGCCTGAACGAGGGATAGCACCTCTTGCCAACCGACTTCTACCAACTGCTCGAGATCGACCACAACGCCACTGATGACGACATCAGGCGGGCCTACCGACGCCTGGCCCGCGAGCTGCACCCCGACGCCAACGGCGGTGACCCGCGCTCCGAGGAGCGCTTCAAGGAGGTGACGGTCGCCTACGAGACCCTGCGTGATCCCGAGCGCCGCCGCCGCTACGACATGTTCGGCCCCGATGGGGCGCGCGGGGCGGGACCGAGCGATCCCAACGCCTTCTTCGGTGGGGGCCTCGGCGACATCTTCGACGCCTTCTTCGGCCAGCAGAGCCCATTCGGCGGGGGAGGGGCAGGTCGTGGTTCAGCGGGGCCGGTGCAGGGCGCCGACCTCGAGGTGGTCCTCGAGCTGACCTTCGAGGAAGCCGTGTTCGGCGCGCAAGGCGAGGTCGGCCTGAAGGCCCCAGTGACGTGCTCGACCTGCGAGGGCAGCGGAGCCAGCCCCGGCACCTCGCCGGCGGTGTGCTCGGAGTGTCGCGGCGCGGGCGAGGTCCGTCGGGTGCGACAGTCGATCCTGGGCCAGATGGTGACGTCAGCGCCCTGCTCGCGCTGCCGCGGCCTGGGACGGATCATCGCCGACCCGTGCCGGGACTGCCGGGGCGAGGGCCGGCGCACCGAGCAGCGGACCTACACCGTGGACGTGCCGGCGGGTGTGGACCACGGTTCGACCCTGCGGCTCACCGGCCGGGGCGCGGCCGGACCGCGTGGCGGACCAGCCGGCGACCTGTACGTCCATCTGTCGGTCGGTGGCCATCAGCGCTTCCGCCGGGAAGGATACGACCTCACGCACGAGCTTCACCTGCCGATGAGCCAGGCCGCGCTCGGGGCCCACGTCGAGTTCGAGACCCTCGACGGCTCGGAGGATCTGGTTGTCCCGGCCGGGACCCAGACGGGCCGGGTGTTCCGCCTGCGCGGCCGCGGCGTGCCTCACGTCAACAGCAGGGGTCGGGGGGACATCGTTGTCGAGGTGGTGGTCGACACGCCGACGGCCATGACCGATGCGCAGGAGGAGCTGCTTCGACAGCTCGCCGTCGAGCGGGGCGAGGAAGTGGCTCCCCTCGAGTCCGGCATGTTCTCGAGGATCCGCTCGGCGTTCAAGTAGCAGCGGTGGCGGTCGCCCACGTCTTCGTGGCCGACCTCGAGGCGCCGGAGCTCGACGAGCCCGATCGGCACCACCTCTCGCACGCCCTGCGTCTGCGCCGGGGCGAGGAGGTGACGGTGTCGGACGGGACCGGACGATGGCGGCGCTGCCGGTACACGATGGGGCGACCTGGCGCGGGCGGCTCCACCGTCGCCCTCGAGCCCGAGGGTCCGGTCATCTACGAAGAGCCACCACTGCCGGCTGTCGGCGTCGGGTTCGTGGTCACCAAGGGGTCGCGGCCGGAATGGGTGGTGCAGAAATTGACCGAGGTGGGCGTCGATCGGATCGTCCCACTCTCATCGTCGCGCTCCGTCGTCCGCTGGGACAGCGCTCGCGCCGAGCGCAACATCGACCGCCTCCGCCGCGTCGCACGAGAAGCTGCGATGCAGTCACGCCGCAACCGCCTGCCCGAGGTCACCGACCTCCTACCCTTTGCCGACGTGGCCGTTGCCGGCGCGGCGCTGGCGGAGGCGGGCGGCGCCGCTCCGTCTCTGGAGCGACCGTTCGTGCTGGTGGGCCCCGAAGGGGGCTGGGATCGCACCGAGCTGGCGCGCCGGCTCCCCCTGGTCGGCTTGGGACCCAACGTGCTCCGGGCCGAGACGGCGGCGGTAGCGGCGGGCGTGCTGCTGTGCGCCCTCCGGGCGGGGCTCGTCTCCTGACGGCGCTACGGCGCTCACCGCTGACCCACCGGTGGTGGTGCAGGCAGCTCGAAGACCTGGCCCGGAAACACGAGGTCCGGATCGTCGCCATGTGCAAGGCGGACACCGTTGACAGCGATGAGCCTGGTCCAGTAGCCGTCCACCTCGGCGTCGGAGGGCACCCGACCCCACGCCCGGACCAGCGTCGCCTCCGCCACCGACCACAGGTTGTCGCCGGGTCGGATGACCCACGTTGCGGGCTGCGCTTGGGAGGTCGGCGCTTGGGCGGGTGCCGCGGTTGCTGGCGGGGGCTGCGCTTGGGCGGCCGGCGCTTGGGCGGGCGCCGCGGTTCCTGGCGGGGGCGGCGCCGGCGCGGGTGGTGTCGGCGCGGGCGGTGCCGTGCCGGTCGTGGTCGGCGTGTCCGGGGGCAAGCGGCGCATGATCGGCGTCGAAGACACGGGTCCCGCCGGCACGCCGGGTGCAGCCCACGCTGCCGCCTGGGCGGTGGTGACGCTGGCCGCCACAGTCAGGCCGGCGGCGCCCTGGAGAAGTCGACGGACCAGGAGTGGGCTGATCGCATCCACCGCGGCCGACCACCGGGCGAGACCGATGATCCGAGCCACGAGGCCGGCGAGCGTGGTCGCCAGCAGGTACGCCGCCAGGCCCATCGCCGCCACACGGAGGGCACAGAAGGCCAGTGTGGTCGCCGACCGTTGGTCCAGCCAGCCGGGCAGGGCACCTGGTCCCGTGACGGGCGGGGCGGCCAGCGGGCCCCGCCCGAGGGTATGGAGCACGCCCACGGCGAGGACGAGGAGCACCACCCAGCCCGCAAGGAGAACCCAGCGGCGCGGGGGTCGATCGTCGCCTCGTACCATCAAACAACATCATACAGCATGGAGTGCTCAGTTGCACTGAACCACATGTAGAGAGTGGAAACACATCGAGACCCCGCCGTATGCTGCCGCCACATCCAGCTGGGAGGGATCACCGTCGTGGTCACGATCGAGCGCAGGACGGCGGGCCAAAGCGGCGACGGGGTCGCGGCCGCCGCCGACGGAGCTCGTCCGCTTCGCCGCCGCCGGCCGCTGCCGGGGGG
>DASXYV010000309.1:0-3036 GCA_036502305.1 Acidimicrobiales bacterium | reverse complement strand
CGTCCCATCGTGGAGATGACCGGCGTCCACCTGTTCAACGAGGTGTTCCTCGACGAGGTCCGAATCCCGGTGGAGAACCGCGTGGGCGACGAGAACCAGGGGTGGGCGCTGGCCAAGGTGACCCTCGGCAACGAGCGGGTGTCGCTGTCGGGGGAGGGCGCCCTCTGGGGACGTGGTCCGACCGCCGGGGACCTGCTGGAGCTGGCCCGAAAGGCTGGCGGGGTCTCCGACCCCCACCTTCGCCAGCGCCTGGCCCAGCTGCACATCGAGGCCGAGGTGCTCCGGCTCATCCGGCTCCGGGCCGTGACGGCGGCGGTGAAGGGGCGCCAGCCCGGCCCGGAAGCGTCCGTGCGCAAGGCGCTCGCCGACGAGCACGGTCAGCGGATCATGGGCCTGGCCAAGGACCTGGCCGGGGCCCACGGCATGCTGTCGGGGTCGGCCCCGTTCGGGGTGACCGACGCCCAGTGGTCCTACGGCTACCTCTTCTCGCCGGCGCTCACGATCGGCGGTGGCACGTCGGAGGTCCAGCGCAACATCATCGCCGAGCGGGCGCTGGGACTGCCCCACGACACCGACGTCGAGGCGGGCAAGACGTGGGCCGAGTCCCGGAGGGCCGTGCGGGTCTGAGGCGGGGCGCCGATCCTTCTCAGCGAAATGCTCCCGAGCCGCTCAGCAGCCCCCGCTCCCACCTCCACGGGGTGATCGGCGCCGCCCGCGGATAGTCCTCGAACAGCCAGCGGGCGAAGTTGCGTCGGGTCCAGTCCGTGGCCCCGACGACCCGGACGGCGCCGCGGGCGCCCTTGCGGTGGCGGAGGACGTGTGACAGGGCGGTGGACATGTGGTGGTTGGGGGCGAGATTTCGGGCCACGTCCCGGCGGTACCGGCTGGCGACCCCAGCCGGGCCCTCGACGCGACCGGCGAGGATGGCGCCGGCGGCCAGCACCGCCGTCTCCAGGGCCTGGGCGATGCCCTCGCCGGTCATCGGATCGGTGGCCCGGGCGGCGTCGCCGGCGAACAGGACCCGGCCTCCCGCGGCGGTGAGCGGGCTGGTCGTCACCCGGGCGGGGATGGGCCAGGCCCGGTGGGGCGACTCGGGCTCGGCCGTCGGGCCCAGCACGGCGCGCAGCGGCGACCGGTCGACGAGCCCCGACCAGACGGCGGCCATCTCGCCCGTGGGCCGCCCGGCCTGGCGGGGCAGGCCGAAGCCGACGTTCGCCCGGCCGTCGGGCAGGGGAAAGGACCAGGCGTAGCCGGGCAACAGGTCGGGCTCGAACCACACCCACATGTCGGCCGCGTCGGGGCCGACGTTGGAGAAGTACTGCCGAAAGGCGTGCCACTCGCCCAGATAGCCGGGCTCCTCGCCCGGGTACAGGGCCTTGCGGAGCGGTGACCACATGCCGTCGGCGCCGATGGCGTAGCGGGCGGAGAGCTGGCCGACGCCGTCAGCTTCCAGGACCACCCTGTCGTTGGTCAGGCTCGAGCTTCTGAGCGCGCACCCGTCGAGGACGGTCGCGCCGGCGTCACGGGCCAGCTCGACCAGGGCGGCGTCGAGGTCGCGGCGCTGGGCCACGGCGGCGTAGGTGCCCTGGTCGCGGGGGAAGGGCAGCCGGGCCACCCGGCCCGATGGTGATCGGACGACGATGTCGTCGACCGTCTGCCAGGACGCCACCGTCTTGGGGTCGAGGCCCAGGCGGTCGAGTCGACGCAGGGCATCGGTGGTCAGGCCGTCACCGCAGCACTTGTCCCGCGGGAAGCGGGCCCGGTCCAGCACGACGACATCGCTGCCGGCCCGAGCCAGCCGAACAGCCGCGGCCGACCCAGCGGGACCGGCGCCCACCACGGCGACATCGGCATCGAGCATCAGGCGAAGGCTATGTCCTGGCGGCTTCGTCGCCCCGGGCGGGGCCCCAAGCCCGCCGCCGTCGGGGGTCAGCGCCCGAGTGCCGCCTCCAGGGCACCGAGCAGCTCGGGATGGTGAAACTCATAGCCGGTCGCTTCCAGTCGGGCCGGCCGCACCCGCTGGCTGACGAGCAGGGTCTCCCTGGCCATCTCGGTGCCGAGGGCGGCCCGCAAGGCGAAGCTCGGGACGCGCAGCATGGTCGGGCGGCCGACGGCGGCGCCGAGGATCCGGGTGAACTCGGTGTTGGTGACTGGGTTGGGGGCCGTGGCGTTGAGCGGCCCCCGAACGGTGTCGTGCGTGAGGGCGTGCAGGATCGCGTCGACCTCGTCGGCCAGCGAGATCCAGCTGTGGTACTGACGGCCCGGCCCCAGCTGGCCGCCGAGGCCGAGCTTGAACAGCGGGAGCTGCGTGCCCAGGGCGCCTCCTTCGGCGCTCTGGACGATGCCCGAGCGCAGGTGCACGACCCGGACGCCGACCTCATCGGCCCGAAGCGTCGCCGCTTCCCAGGCCTGGACGACCTCGGCCAGGAACCCGGTGCCCGGGTCGCTGTCCTCGGTGAGGACCTCGTCGCCCCGGTCGCCGTAGTAGCCGATGGCTGACCCGCTCACCATTACCCCGGGCGGTCGGTCCAGTTGAGCCACGGCGGTGGCGAGCAGCGTCGTCCCCTTGACCCGACTGTCCCGGAGGCGGGCCTTGTAGGACGACGACCAGCGGCGAGCCAGGCTCGCTCCCGCCAGGTGGACGACGGCGTCGGCGCCCACCATGGCCAGGGAGTCGATGGTGCCGGCCTCGATGTCCCAGCTGACGTCGGCGGGACCCGTTCGGGCACCGGCGTGCCCGCGCACGATCCGCCCGACCTCGTCTCCCCTCGTCCGCAGGGTGCGGACGAGGGCAGTGCCGATCAACCCGTGGGAGCCGCTGACGAGGACCCGCATGGGTGCCATGGTCGCGCCGAGCGGCGTCCGCCGGCTCGTCAGCTGTCGCTGCCGAGCCCGCTCCGTTCGAGCGCTCGCCGAACGGTAGCGGCGAAGGCGTCGGGGTGGGTGAGGTGGCTGCCGTGCCCGGCGCCCCCGATCTCCACGAGCTCGGCGCCGGGGATCACATCGGCGAGGGCCTCGGCTGCTCTTCGGTGGTGC
>DASXYV010000308.1:0-2314 GCA_036502305.1 Acidimicrobiales bacterium | reverse complement strand
TCGCCGCGGCCTGGTTCATGGTGTAGAAGTGGAGCCCGGGCACGCCCTCGGCCAGCAGCTTCTGCCCCAGCTCGGTGGCCACCTCGACACCGATGCGGCGCACCTCCTCGGGTTGGTCAGCCACCGGTTCGAGGCGGTCGGTCACCGACCGCGGCACCTCGGTCCGGGACAGCTCGCACATCTTGCTGACCGTGCGGACGCTGGTGATCGGCATGATGCCGGGGATCACCGGCTTGTCCACGCCCAGGGCCGAGAGCGACTCGACGAGGTCCAGATAGTCCTCGAGGCGGAAGAAGAACTGGGTGATGGCGAAGTCGGCTGCCTCGAGCTTGAGGGCGGTGCGGCGACGGTCCGTCGCCCGGTCCGGCGCCCCCGGGTGTCCCTCCGGATGCGCCGCAACGGCCACGCAGAACGGCGCCACCGAGCGGGCCAGCTCGACGAGATCCAGGGCGTAGCGGAGGTCGCCGTCGGGCAGGTCCGAGTCGGCGTCGAGGGGCGGGTCGCCATGGAGGGCCAGGATGTTCTCGACCCCCGCGTCCCGGTAGCGGACCAGGATCTCCTCGAGCTGCTCCCGGCGGTGGGCGGCACAGGTGAGGTGGGCCATGGCCGTCATGGAGCTCTCGTGCTGCAGGCGCACCACCAGGTCGTGGGTCCGCTCCCGGGTCGACCCGCCCGCGCCGTAGGTGATCGAGGTGAACGTCGGGCGCAGCGGCTCCAGCTCGGCCAGGGCCGCCTCGAGGCGGCGCTCCGCCGTCTCGCTCCGGGGGGGCCACAGCTCGATCGAGAAGGCCCGACCCCCGTCGAGGAGATCCGAGATCCTCGCCATGGTCCTGAGAGCGTAGTTCTCCTGAGGCGGGTCAGCCCCCGCCGGGGTCTTGTCCGCGCTGGGCCCGTCGCTCGGCCGCCCGGACGGCGTTGCTCAGCAGCATCGCCCTGGTCATCGGTCCCACCCCGCCGAGCCGGGGGGTGAGCCAACCGGCGACCTCGGCGACCGACTCGTCGACGTCCGACAGGAGGCGCTTGCCCGACCAGGAGGTCCCCGCCCCGACCACCGCGGCCCCGGGCTTGACCATGTCCGGGGTGACCAGCCCGGCCTGACCGGCGGCGGCCACGAGGATGTCGGCCCGCCGGGTGTGATCGCCCAGGTCCGGCACGCCGGTGTGCACGACGGTGACGGCGGCGTTGGCGTGCGGTCGCTTGAGGGCGAGCAGGAGCGCCAAGGGGCGGCCGATGGTCAGACCCCGGCCGATGATGACCACGTGCCGTCCCTCGATGGCGACCCCGTTGGCCACCAGCAGCGCCTGGATGCCCGCCGGTGTGCAGGGGATC
Source organism: Acidimicrobiales bacterium (assembly GCA_036502305.1). Lineage (GTDB taxonomy): Bacteria > Actinomycetota > Acidimicrobiia > Acidimicrobiales > AC-9 > AC-9. The sequence goes on along the minus strand of DASXYV010000308.1, from coordinate 985 downwards.
GGTCCCTCGGCCCCCATGACCAGCCGGCCCAGGTTGACCGGGTGCAGCCCGTCGACGTCCTTGTCGGGATCGACCGCCAGCAGGGCCGCCTCCTCGTCGAGACCCCCGGGCAGCGGTAGCTGGACCAGGTAGGCGTCCACCTCCGGATCGGCGTTGAACCGGGAGATGGTGGCGTGCAGCTCCTCCTCGCTCGTGGTGGCGGGGAGGTGCTGATGGATCGAGGCGATGCCCACTTCGGCGCTGTCCTGGTGCTTCATCTCGACGTAGCGGGCACTGGGCCCGTCGTCGCCGACGAGAATCGATCCGAGCCCGGGCTGGACGCCCGCTCCCTTGAGCTCGCGCACCCGCTCGGACAGCTCCTCACGAATGCGGGCGGCCAGCGCCTCGCCGTCGAGGACCCGTGCCGCCATCAATGGCGGAAGTGACGCTCGCCGGTCAGGACCATGGCCAGGCCGTGCTCGTCGGCGGCGGCGACGATGTCGTCGTCGCGCAGCGACCCCCCGGGCTGGATGACCGCCGCGACACCTGCGGTCGCCACGGCATCGAGCCCGTCACGGAACGGGAAGAATGCGTCGCTGGCCGCCGCGCCTCCGCTGGCCCGGCCGGCCGCCTTGCGAGCGGCGATCTCGCCGGGCTCCACCCGGTTCTGCTGGCCGGCGCCGACGCCCACGGCCTGGCCCCCCGCGACCAGCACGATGGCGTTCGAGGAGGTGAAGGCGCAGATGCGCCAGGCCAGCTCCAGGTCACCCCACTGGGCCTCGGTGGGCGCCACTTTCGTCACGACCCGCCAGGCGTCCCTGCCGGCCGGGAAGTGGTCGGCCTCCTGCACCAGGTACCCGCCGTCGAGTCGCCGCAGCTCCCGGAGGTGCGGCCCCGGCGGCGGCGCCTCGAGGACCCGCATGTTCTTGCGCTTGGCGGCGAAGCCCTCCAGGGCACCGGGGGCGTAGGCGGGCGCCACCAGGACGTCGGCCACCGGGTTGGCCAC
>DASXYV010000307.1:0-3988 GCA_036502305.1 Acidimicrobiales bacterium | reverse complement strand
CCATGCGGAAGACGCGGCGGTGGAACAGCCGGTAGCTCGCCACCTGGATGATCACCGACAGCGTGACCATCACGAACAGGCCCGCGATCACCGGGAGGAGCAGCACCAGGTTCATCTGGAGGCAGAGACCGGCCAAGCCGGCGCCGATGGCAAGCGACCCGGTGTCGCCCATGAAGATGCGCGCCGGCGCGGCGTTCCACCATAAGAACCCGGCACAGGCTCCCGTCAACGCCATCGCCGCCAGGGCCAGGTCGAGACCCTGTGGCACGTGATAGATGAACGTGTGGCGGAACTGCCAGTAGCCGATCACGGCGAGCGTCGCGAAGGCGAAGACCGCCGAGCCGGCGGCCAGCCCGTCCAGGCCATCGGTGAGGTTGACGGCGTTGGCGGAGCCGATCAGCAACAACACGGCCAGCACGGCCCAGCCGATGCTTCCGAGGGCCAGTCCCGGGGAGCTCGACCGGGTGAAGGAGAGGTCGGTGCTGACGCCGCTCCAGCGCAGGGCGACGACAGCGAAGGCCACCGCCACGGCCAGCTGCGCGGCGAGCTTGGTCCGCTTGTTGAGCCCGAGGCTGCGATGGCGGCTCACCTTGATCCAGTCGTCGGCCAGCCCGACCGCCGCCCCTCCCCCGAGAGCGAGCATCACCACCAACCCAGACACCGAGAACACGGTGCCGATGCGGGCGTGGCCCACGACATACCCGGCGAAGACGGCCACGACGATGGCGATGCCCCCCATGGTCGGGGTCCCTGCCTTGGTGACGTGGCCGAGGGGGCCGTCGTCGCGGATCTGCTGGCCGATCCCCCTCGTTGACAGCCACCGGATCAACAGCGGGGTCCCCAGGCCGGCGACGAGCAGGGCGGTGGCCCCGGCGACCAGAAGCGAGATCACCGCCGAGCCCCCGCCGTGTCCTCGATGGCGGATCTCGTGACCAGGCGGTCGTCGAAATCGAGCGTGCGCTCACCGATCCGCTGCCCGGTCTCGTGTCCCTTGCCGGCCACCAGCACCACGTCCCCGGGCCGGGCGGAGGAGACGGCCAGGGCGATGGCGGCGGCCCGGTCGGACTCGACCACCAACCGATCAGGGCGGTCGACCCCGCCCCGAACGTCGGCGATGATGGCCATGGGGTCCTCGCTGCGAGGGTTGTCGGAGGTGAGCACGGCCAGGTCTGCCAGCCTGGTGGCGATCCGGCCCATGTCGGGCCGCTTGAGGCGGTCGCGATCGCCGCCGCAACCGAACACAACGAGTACCCGCCCCCCAGGCTGGGCGGCATGGCGTGCGGCCGTCAGCGCCTGCTCGAGCGCACTGGGGGTATGGGCGTAGTCGACCACGGCCCTGAAGGACTGCCCCGCCTCCACCATCTCGAAACGACCGGGAACATCCCGCACCGCCGACAACCCATCGGCCACCACGCCGGGGTCGATCCCCAGCTGGCGGGCAGCGGCGGCGGCGGCCAGGGCATTGGCAACGTTGAACCTCCCGCTGAGGTTGAGGGTTACCGCTCTCCCCTCCCAGCGGAAGGTGCTTCCGACCGCGCCCATCTCGAGCTCAGCGGCGTCGTCCAGGCAGAAGGACCGAAGAGCGATGGGCGCCGACTCGAGCAGGCGTCGACCCCAGGGGTCGTCGGCGTTGACGACCCCCATGTCGGCGCGCTCGGGTGTGAACAGCAGCGACTTGGCCGAGAAGTACGCGTCCATGGTGCGGTGATAGTCGAGGTGGTCCTGACTCAAGTTGGTGAAGATGGCCACGACGAAGCGGATGGCATCGACGCGATGCTGGATCAACGCGTGAGACGAGACCTCCATGGCCACGGCCACATGCCCCCCGTCTCGGTAGGACGCGAGGCTACGTTGCACCGACGGCGAGTCGGGCGTGGTGAGCCCACCGTCGAGAGTCCCCATCACCGCGGTCGGCCAACCGTTCGCCTCGAAGACCGCCCTGAGGAGATGGGTGACCGTGGTCTTGCCGTTGGTCCCGGTCACACCCACGACGCGGAGGCTGTCCGCAGGATGGCCGTGGAAGGCCGCCGCGACCTGGGCCATCGCCGCCCGTACCTGGCCCGCGCCCACACGGATCTGCACGACGTCGAGCGGGAGCAGGCGCTCGCACAGCAGCGCCGACGCGCCCGCCGCCACGGCGTCCGGCGCGAAGTCGTGGCCGTCGAACCGGTTGCCGGGGAGGCAGCAGTACAGCGCCCCGGGAACCACCTCGGCCGTGTTGAAGGCGATGGCGAGCACGTCGACGCGAGCTGGGTCCCCTCGGGTCTCCAGCACGTCGACCTGCCCGAGCAGTCGATCGAGTCGCACGGGCCCGACGATCCTTACCTGACTACTGCGTGTGTCTGGTCGTACTTGACCCGGCGAGCGTAGTGGGCGGGCTCGTCGGCGGCCTGTTGGCGCTCCCCGGCGGCGCCAGAGGGGCCGGCTGAGAGGGCGGCGGGGGCGGAGCGGGCGGGACCCCGAGCCGGCGCAGCTCGTACTGGGCGATCTGGGCGAAGACCGGAGCGGCCACCACCCCGCCGAAGATCGGCGTCGGCTGGTCCAGCACCACGATGGCCGTGACGGCGGGGCGCTGGGCCGGCACGAACCCGACGAAGGTCGCCATGTAGGCACCCGGCTGATAGCCCCGCCCGTTCTCGAGCGGCTTCTGGGCGGTGCCCGTCTTGCCGGCCACCGAGTAGCCGGTGAGGGCAGCCGTCGTGCCGGTCCCCGACTGCACGACCTGTTGCAGCATGGTCGTCAGCTGCTGGGCCGTGGCCGAGGAGATGATGCGGTGCGGTTGCTGCGTCGACACGGCGTGCTGGGTGCCATCCGCGCCGATGGTCGCCCGTACCAAGCGGGGCGGCACGAAGGACCCTCCGTTGGCCACCGCGTTGTACGCATCGAGCATCTGCACCGCTGTCACCGCCTCGCCCTGGCCGATCGGCACCGTGGCGACATCGGTACCGGACTCGTGGGCCGGATCGAGCAGCAGGCCCGCCGACTCACCGGGAAAGCCGAGCCCCGTCCGCTTGCCCAGACCGAAGGCGCGGAGGTAGGAGGCGAGCTGGTCCTTGCCGAGCTGCTGGGCGATCCCGATGGTGCCGACGTTCGACGACTGCGCCAGGATGTCGGACACCGACATCGACTGCGTCGGATGGCCCTCGGCGTCGTGGAACACCGAGCCCGCCACCCGTGTCGAGTCCGGCACCGAGAAGCGCTGGTCCGGGGCCACGACGTGGTTCTGGAGGGCCCCTCCGATGGTGACGACCTTCGTGACCGAGCCTGGCTCGTACACGTTCGTCAGCGCGCTGTTGCCCGGCGCCTGCCCGGGGGGCGCGCCGTTGGCGCCCGCCACCATGTTGGCCATGGCGAGGATCTCGCCGCTGTGCGAGTCCATCACCACGGCGATCCCGCCCCGCGCGTTGGATGTCACGATCTCGTTGCTGAGCGCCTGCTCGGCGTCGAACTGCAGAGAGCGGTCGATGGTCAGCACCAACCCCTGCCCGGGCTGGGCGGACTGCACCACGCGCCCCCCGGGGAGCTGCCTGCCGTTGGGGTCCCGTTCGACCACTGTGCTGCCGGCGTGGCCGGCCAGCTGCCGGTCCTTCTGGTACTCGACACCGCCCAGCCCCCGCCCGTCGGTCCCGACCTGGCCGATCACCGATCCGGCCACGTTGCCCTGAGGTAGGAACCGCTTGGGCTCCGGGAGGAAGGTGAGCCCGGGGAGGTGCAACGCCTTCACCCGGGAGGCGACGTCGTCATTGACCGCTCGGGCCACGTAGACGAAGCCCGCGTTCTGGCTCAGCTGCTGCTGGAGAGTCGCGGGGTCCGCGCCGAGGATGGGGGCGAGGGCCGCGGCCTCGGCTCTCGGGTCGGAGACCTGGTGGGGATCCGCGACGACGGTCGTCTGGAGGACGGACATGGCCAGCGGCTCGCCGTTGCGGTCGACGACCGAGCCTCGCAAGGCGGGGACGGTCACGGTGTGGAGGAGCTGGGCCTGGCCCAC
>DASXYV010000306.1:0-9468 GCA_036502305.1 Acidimicrobiales bacterium | reverse complement strand
GGGTGACGATCATCCCGGGGCGGATGCCCTGCCGCCACCAGTTGCGTGCGCCGCACTCGTACTCGACCCTCAGGTCCCGTCGGGTCCACAGCATGATCGTCGGTGTGCCAGTGGTGCCGGTGGAGGTACCTAGGCGGGTGTTCTCGCGAAGCTTCGTGAAGCGGTAGTCGCCGACGGGGGGGTGCTCGGCTTCGGACTGGCGCAGGTCGTCCTTGACCGTGAGCGGGAGGCGCTCCAGGTCGGCCAATCCCTCGATGTCCTCGGGGGCCGTTACCCCGGCTTCGGCCAGCTTGCGGACGAAAAGGGGAACGGGTCGCTCGAAGACCCGGCGGACCATGTCCCGCAAGCGCTCCTCGCGCAGCTCGTGGAGCTGGTCCTGCGGCATAGCCTGGATGCCGGGGTCCCACCAGGCCTGGCTCGGGTCGCGCCGCGTCGGATCCGGGTCGGCGGTCTCCACGGCCGGTATGGTAAAACATGACATCGGTGTTAGGGAACTGACGCCTGGTGCGGAGAGGGGAGCGATGACGACGCAAGGCCGGATCGCACCGTACGACGACGCGACCTACGACCCGTTCGCGGAATTCGACAGGACGGCGGGGGCGTCCAAGGTCGCCAACCCGTATCCCGACTTCGCCGAGCTCCGCCGTGAGGGCCCTGTGCACAAGCGGGACCTGCGGGAGCTCTACGACCTGGAAGGCATGGACGGTCTGGGAGACCTGCCGGACGCCTACACCGTCGTCACCCACGAGGCGGTGGAGAAGGTCCTCCGCGATGGACAGACCTTCTCGTCCTCCGGGTACGCCGAGAGTATGGGCATGGTCATGGGCCACAGCATCCTGGAGATGGACGAGCCCGAGCACCGTGCCTATCGCGGGCTCGTCCAGCAGGCCTTCACCCGCAAGGCCATGGTCCGCTGGGAGTCCGAGCTGGTGCGGCCCATCGTCAACGGCTTCATCGACTCCTTCGCCGGTCGCGGTCGGGCCGACCTGGTCGCAGAGCTCACCTTTCCCTTCCCGGTGCGGGTGATCGCGGGGATGCTGGGGCTTCCCGAGGAGGACCTCGACACCTTCCACGCCTGGGCCGTGGGGCTCACCAACGTCGGCGCCGACTTCGAGCACGGGATGGAGGCGTCCAGCAAGCTGAGGGACTATTTCGCGGGGATCCTCGCCGAGCGTCGCCGGCGGCCCTCCGAGGATGTGATCACGGCGCTGGCGCAGGCCGAGCTGGAGGGGAAGAAGCTCACTGACGAGGACATCTTCGCCTTCCTTCGGCTGTTGCTGCCGGCCGGCGCCGAGACCACCTACCGGTCCTCCAGCAACCTGTTGACGGGGCTGCTGACCAATCCCGACCAGCTCGAGGCGTTGCGGGCCGACCGGTCGCTCATGCCGCAGGCGATCGAGGAGGCGCTGCGGTGGGAGCCACCGCTGACGGCCATCGCCCGGACGACGACCCGAGAGGTCGACATCTGCGGCGTCACCGTGCCCGCAGGCGTGATCATCAACGTGAACATGGGCGCGGCCAACCACGACCCCGCGAGGTACGGGGACCCGGAGCGATTCGACATCTTCCGCGATCCTCAGCAGCACATGTCCTTCGCCTACGGGCCGCACATGTGCCTGGGCATGCACCTGGCCCGGATGGAGACGACCGTGGCGGTCAGCTCTCTGCTCGACCGCCTGCCGGGACTGCGCCTCGATTCTGACGCCCCGCCGCCCGAGATCCGGGGCCTGGCCTTCCGGGCACCCAAGGAGCTGCGGGTCGTCTTCGACTAGTGGGCCCGGCCGCGGCGCGCCGCGGCTCCGTCAGAGGCCGGCGCGGCTTGCGTGGACCAATAGCTCGTCCCCACACCGACCATGTGACCGATGGGACCCGACGTCCCCTTCGGTCCGGCTGCCGGGTCGTAGTAGGTGATGACGAGCTGTGAGGGCGTGCTCAGCTCTGGTTGACCAACCAGTGCACGACAGAAACCGGAGAGCACATTGAGGCAGTTGGGCACGATCCCCGTTGTCTCGAGGTGCCACGGGCCCGTGGCGGTCTTCGCGGTGAGGACGTCGTACGCGCCGGTGATCGCGTTGGTCTCGACCATTCGCATCGGCGCATTCGGGTAGCTGTTGACTGCGATCCCCATCGGTTGCCATGTCGTCGATGCGTCGGTTGCTGCCTGTCTGACGTGATAGGAAGACTGACTCTGCAGCGCCGATGTGGTATCTGGGAGGGTTGCTGCGTAGACGTGACCGGCGTTGCACGAGACGTACAGGCTCGTGCACACGAACGAGAACAGACTCACCTGTCCGTTGCTGATGACAGGGCTGCCCAGCACGAGGTCCGGTGGCAACGCAGCGCCGCTGCGAGCCGGCGGGAAGACGTCATCAGGACCAACGTCGATCGCGTTGGTCTTCCAGTTGTATTCCAGGAAGCCCCAGCCTTCCGCACGGATACTGCCAAATCCTGTGATGCACACGTCGCCGTAGGTGATGAGAACGTCGTCGGTGTTGGGGATGAGCGCCGCACCGCTGGCCCACCGTGCGGGGTATTGCCCGGATGCGAAGGTGCAGCGATTGCCGCTTCCGTCGGGCAGATACACGTCGGTCGGAGACGGTATGTACATTGCCGGCGGGTTGCTGGGGGAGAGCGTCAGAGGGTTGCCGGCGCTGGGGACCTCCTCCAAGGACGAGGGGATCTGCCCCGCCCTGTATGGTCCCTCCGCCGCCGTGCTGCCGGTGATGAAGCCTGTCATCACCATCTGGCCCGACGAGTTGGCGTGGAACACTCCTGTATCTCCGAAGACCCAGAGAGCGTTCCCGTTAGGAAGCGCCACACTCAGCCCGTCGTCACCGGAGATGGCTTGGGAGGGGTTCTCCCAGACCGACTCGACTGGCCCCGATGCTCTGTGCGTGGTGGGGCCGGCGGCGGCGCCCCTAGCAGCGGCTGGGGAAATCGAGGCGGCGAGAGTCGCTGGAGTGGCGAGGAGAGCCCCTAGAGCGAAGGCCACAAGGGCAAGAAATCGCCGCCGGACGTGGATCACGGCATGACGTGATCGCTGTGGTCTACCACTCATCTGCCCCCACCCCCGATGGTCTCCCGGTGCTCGTTGGATCTCTGACTCCGCCTACACACGTACCCAAAGAGAACCGTTTTGCACCTTTTGTCGGGAGGGCAGGGCCTCGCACGAGGAGTTCTACCGGGCAGCCCCGAGTCCGCAGATCAGCGCATCATGCGCTCAAGGGCAGAGCGAGCTAGGTGAGTCCTGAGAGGGAGGCAACCCGAGAGCGGTGGTCTCGCGCCGTGCCGAAGACGGCGTCGCCCGACTTGGCCCGCTTCACGTACAGGTGCATGTCGTGCTCCCACGTGTAGCCGATCCCGCCGAGGCTCTGCAGGCCCTCCTGGGCGAGGAGGCGCTGGCAGTCGCCCGACGCCGCCTTGGCCATCGAGGCGGCCAGAGATCGTCGCTCGTCGTCCTCGGCGAGCGTCGCCGACGCGAAGTAGCAAACGGCCCGGGCTGACTCGAGCGCGACGAACATGTCGGCGAACTTGTGCTTCATGGCCTGAAAGGACCCGATGGGCGAGCCGAACTGCTCGCGGGTCTTGGCATGCTCGAGGGCGATATCGAAGATGGACTGGCAGGTCCCAACCATCTCCAGCGCCAGCGCCGTCGAGGCCTCCTCGACGACGCGGGCCAGCACTGGCGCGCAGCTGCCCGGATCGCCCAGCACGCGGTCAGGACCGACGGTCACGCCGTCGAGGTCCACCGTTGCGTACTCGCGGCTGGCGTCGAGAGCCTGGAGGGCAGTCGCCTCGACCGCTTCTCCGGGGACGATGAACAGGGCCAGACCGTGGGGCCCCTCGGTGCCATCGAGTCGGGCCGCGACCACCAGCTCGTCGGCGGCGGCGCCCTCGGCGACGTAATGCTTGGAGCCATGGAGGATCCAGCCGTCCCCATGGCGGCGGGCAACGAGGCCGACGTCCTCGCCCGCCCAGCTCCCCGACTGCTCGGCCACCGCGAGGGTCCCGGTGATGCGACCGGCCGCCACGTCACCGAGGAATCGTCGCCGCTGCTCTGCCGTGCCCGCCTCGCGGATCCCCGGCACGAACTGGGACACCGTCGGCAGGAACGGCCCCGGCGCGATCGCCCGTCCCAGCTCCTCGACGACCACGGCCAGCTCGACGAACCCGAGCCCCAGCCCTCCGTACTCGGGATCGATCGTCAGAGCGGGCCAGTCGAGATCGACCATGGCGGTCCAGAGGTCGTCGGCCGGGGTGCCCTTCTCGACCACCTCGCGCACGAGGCTGGGCGGGCACTCGCGTGCGAGCACGGCCCGCACCGACGTGCGCAGCTCCTCCTGATCGGCTGTGAACTCGAGGTCCATGACAGGTGTCCCAAAGCTGACGTCGGCGTCACGGTAGCAGGGTTTCCCCGGACCTCCCCGGTACGGGGGCGGCGTCGCGAGGTGTCAGAGCTGATCGATGAGCTTGTGCGTCTGGGGAACCACGCGGACGCGCGGATGGAGTCGCAGCGCCCGCTCCTGCAGCTCCAGCACCTGCCCCGGGCTGGGCGCGGCGGTGACATCGGCGAAGGGCGTGACGGGCTGGAGGAAGATCTCGGTCTCTGGCGCCACCTCGTGAACCATGGCCACGGCGTGGTCAAGCTCGTCGGGCATCGTGGCCGGCCCGATGACGACCTTGACGAAGAGGTGCCGGGCGGCGCCGGCCTGCAGGAACCGGCGATGGGTATCGAGGTCGACGGCCTCGTGGTCGACGCTGTCGAGCTTGATGTCCATGCCGATGTGGTCGACCCACTCCAGCACCGACGCCAGACCGCCCGGGAGCGTGCCGTTGGTCTCGAGATAGATCGACTGGCCCCGCTGGGCCAGCAGCCGGAACAGGCCGCCGAGCCGCCGGGCCTGGAGCAGCGGCTCGCCACCGGTCACGCTCACCGAGTGGTGCGGAACGGCGCGCCACAGCCGGTCGACGGCGTCGGCCACCTCGGTGACGGGCAACGGGCTCTCCCGCCAGCACCAGTCGCGCCGCCCCGCCGTCTGCTCGAGGCGGCACGGCCCCGGACGCTTTTCGAGGGCTTCCGGTTGATCGCAGTAGGCGCAGCGGATGTTGCAGCCGGTGAGGCGGAGGAAGACCTGGCGCTCACCGACCAGTGCCCCCTCGCCCTGGATCGCCGAGAAGACCTCGGTCACCAGCAGGGTCGGGGCGCTCGGGGCGTCCGTCACGGCGGCGGCAGGGCCGGGTCGACCACGCCGGCCTCGGTGAAGCCGCGAGCCCGCAGCTGGCAGGCGTCACAGGCCCCGCACGGATCCGGACCGGCGCGGTAGCACGACCAGGTCAGCTCGATGGGAGCCCCGAGGTCGAGGGCGAGGCGGATGATCTCGGCCTTGGTGAGGTCGACCAGCGGTGTCCGGATGTCGACCGGACGGCCCTCGAGCCCGCGCTTCTGGCCCACCGCCGCCACGGCGCGGAAGGCCTCGACGAAGGCCGGCCGGCAGTCGGGGTAGCCGCTGTAGTCCAGGGCGTTGACGCCGAGGTACACGGCATCGGCGTCACGGGCCTCGGCCACGCCGAGGGCGACGGCGAGGAAGATGCTGTTGCGGGCGGGTACGTAGGTCACCGGTATGTCGACGGCGTCGGGCTCGCGGGTGCCCGACGAAGCCGTTGGTCGCGGTATCTCGACCGCAGTGTCGGTGAGCGCCGACCCACCCCAGGCGCGCGTGTCGATGGCGACGAGGAGGCGCTCGGCGCCGTAGTGGGCGGTCACCTTGGCGGCACGCTCGAGCTCGATTCTGTGCGACTGGCCGTAGTCGAAGCTGAGGCCAAGCGGCGGACGATCTGCATCCCTCGCCGCCAGGGCCATGCACGTCGTGGAGTCGAGCCCGCCCGAGAGGATGACGAGATGCCGGCCCGAGCTCATTCGGCCAACAGCTCGACCATGGACTGTGGGGTCTCCCAGAGGCGGACGGCGACGAGATCCAGGCCCGCTGCTTCGAGGTGCTTCCACGCCTCGTGGGCGATCCGCTCGGCGGTGGGATTGTCGATGATGTCGTTCAACAGGCGGTGGTCGTAGCGACTCACGATGTCGCGCTCGACGACCGCCGCCAAGTCGTCGAAGTCAATGACGACGCCGTGCTCGTTCACGGGCCCCTCGACGGTGACTTCGAGGCGGTAGTGGTGGCCATGCAATCGCTGGCACTTACCGGCGTGCCAGGGCAGATGGTGGGCCGCCTCGAAGGCGAAGGAGCGGCTGACCCGGGTGCGCATCCGCACCCAGGCTATCCCCGGCTACCTGTGGTCGGCGCGGCCCTGCTCCGAGTCGGGCGAGCCGTAGGGTTCGCCGGACTCCTGGTAGCAGTCGGCGTGATAATGCTCCACCCGGTCCCACGTGCCGTTGACGTAGACGTTGGCGATGACCTGGCGGAGCTGGGCGCGGGCGACGAACTTCACCGGGGCGCCGCACTGGGCACAGATGGCTGAGCTGCCGGGCTCCACGGTTCGGACGACAGCTCGACTCTCTGTCATGCCTCTTGCTCCGCCCGCCTCTTTCCTCACGTCGCCCCCCCAACCGCGCCAGGGATCTGCTGCGGTTCGCCCCCAGACTAGTCAACTGATCCGGCGTCAGGCCATCATCTGGCGGTCCGTCACCCGCCCCTGACGAGGGGCTTGTAGCGGATGCGGTGGGGCTGGTCCGCCGCCGCCCCGAGCCGGCGTCGGCGTTCGGCCTCGTAATCGCTGAAGTTCCCCTCGAACCAGTGCACCACCGACTCGCCCTCGAAGGCGAGCACGTGTGTCGCGATCCGGTCGAGGAACCACCGGTCGTGGGTGATCACCACGGCACAGCCTGCGTAGGCCACCAGTGCGTCTTCGAGCGCCCGGAGCGTGTCGACGTCGAGGTCGTTGGTCGGCTCGTCGAGCAGGAGCACGTTGCCTCCCGAGCGCAGGACCTTGGCCAGGTGGATGCGGTTGCGCTCACCGCCGGAGCAGTCGCCGACCTTCTTCTGCTGGTCGGATCCCGTGAAGTTGAACCCGGCCACGTACGCCCGTCCGTGGATCTCCCGACCGCCCACCATCAGTCGGTCCTGACCGCCCGTGATCTCCTCGTACACCGTGTGGGAGGGATCGAGGGTCTCGCGGGACTGGTCCACGTAGGCCAGGTTGACCGTCGGTCCGACGACCAGGCTGCCCTCGTCGGGCTTCTCCTGGCCGGTGATCATGCGCAGGAGCGTGGTCTTGCCCGCCCCGTTCGCCCCGATCACGCCGACGATCCCCCCGCGGGGCAACGAGAAGTCGAGTCCGTCGATGAGCAGCCGCTCGCCGTAGCCCTTGCTGAGCTCGTTCGCCTCGACCACCAGGTCGCCCAGACGGGGCCCCGGTGGTATGGCCAGCTCCAGCCGGTCCTCCCGCACGGGCGCAGCCGCCGCCTCGGCCAGTAGCGCCTCGTAGGCCGACAGGCGGGCTTTGCCCTTGGCCTGGCGCGCCCGGGGGGAGAGGCGGACCCACTCGAGCTCCCGCTCGAGGGTCCGTCGGCGCGCCGAGTCGGCCTTGTCCTCGTTGGCGAGGCGGGCCTGCTTCTGGTCCAGCCAGGAGGAGTAGTTGCCCTCCCATGGCAGTCCAGCGCCTCGCTCGAGCTCGAGGATCCACCCGGCCACGTTGTCCAGGAAGTACCGGTCGTGGGTGACCGCCACGACCGTTCCCTCGTACTCGTGCAGGAACCGCTCGAGCCAGGCCACCGACTCGGCGTCGAGATGGTTGGTGGGCTCGTCGAGGAGGAGGAGGTCGGGCCGGCTGAGCAGCAAACGGCACAGGGCGACGCGTCGGCGCTCGCCGCCCGAGAGCATGTCCACGTTGGCGTCGCCGGGCGGGAGCCGGAGGGCGTCCATGGCGACCTCGAGGGTGCGGTCGAGCTCCCATGCTCCGATGGCCTCGATGCGGTCCTGGCACTCGCCCTGCTCGGTGAGGAGCCGATCCATCTCCTCCGGGCTGGCCGACCCGAGCTGTTCGCTGATCTCCTCGAAGCGCCGGAGCAGCGTGGTGGCCTCGGCCATCCCGGCGGCCACGTTTCCAAGGACGTCACGGGTGGAATCGAGGGTGGGCTCCTGGGGGAGATGACCGACCGTGAAGCCGGGAGTGAGCCGGGCTTGTCCGGTGTAGCCGTCGTCCTCGCCGGCCATGATGCGAAGCAAGGAGGACTTACCCGACCCGTTGGCGCCGATGACGCCGATCTTCGCTCCCGGGTAGAAGGACAGGTTGATCCCCTTCAGGACCTCCCGGTCGGGAGGGTAGAAACGGCGGAGGTCCCGCATCACGTAGATGAACTCGGCCGGCACGGTCTCCGACGGTAGCGGCTCAGGTCGCCGGTAGGATCGGGGGTGATGCCAGAGCCGCGCACCGACGAGTCGTTCGGGGGTTTTGGCCCGAACGCTTGGCTCGTCGAGGACATGTACGAGCAGTATCGGCGTGACCCCTCATCGGTGAGCGAGAGCTGGCAGGAGTTCTTCGCCGACTACCGGCGAGGCGATGGTGCTGTTTCGGTCGCCGACGCGGCGCCAGCTGCACCCGCGACCGACGCCGCCCCGAGTGCCCCGACTGCGCCGCCTGCCGAGGCGCCTCCCACCCGGCCCCCGGCGCCGACCGAGCCCGCGGTGGCGCCCACCGAGGGTCCGGCGCCCCGTGCGGCGCGGCCAGCTCCCCTGCTTCCGCAAGCCCCGCCGCGACCACAGCCATCGCCGGCGGCGGACGGTGAGGATCCAGCGCCCACACCCCTCCGCGGTGCCGGGGCTCGCATCGTCTCCAACATGGAGGCCAGCCTCGGTGTGCCGACGGCCACCAGCGTGCGCCAGGTGCCGGCCAAGCTGCTCGAGGTCAACCGCACGATCCTCAACAACCACCTGTCGCGCACCAGCGGCGGCAAGGTGAGCTTCACCCACCTGATCGGTTTCGCCGTGGTCAGGGCACTGGAGTCGGTCCCGGCGATGAACGCCAGCTTCGTGCCCGACGCCGACGGCAACGGGACGCCGGGTGTCGTGCGTCACCCGCACGTCGGCCTCGGGCTGGCCGTGGACGTGGCGCGGTCAGACGGGTCGCGGACACTCCTCGTGCCGTGCATCAAGGCGGCCGACACCTTAGACTTTCGCGGCTTTCTCGTCGCCTACGAGGAGCTGATCCGCAAGGTGCGGACGAACAAGATCGGTGTCGATGACTTCGTCGGCACGACGGTCAGCCTGACCAACCCGGGGACGGTCGGCACGGCGATGTCGGTGCCGAGGCTGATGGCTGGCCAGGGCCTGATCGTGGGCGTCGGCTCCCTCGACTACCCCGTCGAGTACGAGGCCGCCGATCGCCGCATGCTGGCCCAGCTGGGCGTGAGCAAGGTCATCACCCTGACCTCGACCTACGACCACCGCATTATCCAGGGCGCCGAGTCGGGGACGTACCTGGCGAGGATCCATCAGTTGCTGCTGGGTGAGG
>DASXYV010000305.1:0-5250 GCA_036502305.1 Acidimicrobiales bacterium | reverse complement strand
TCGGCGCCGGTGTCGCGCACCACCAGGCGGGCGCTGCGGGTTGGGTGGAGTCCCGGACGGGCGGCCGCCTCCATCGACACCGACTCGACGCGCAGCGCGTCGCAGAGCGCTCGCCACACCTCGACGGCCGACCGGGCGTCGTCCTCCGGCCACGCCAGGGCCACGCCCAGGTGCTCGGTCTCGTCGGGCAGCGGGTCCCCGGGGAGGGGCCACTCGAATACGTGACCGATCTCGAACAGGCGCAGGTCGGGATACCGGTGGGAGATGTTGAACGCCAGCGCCCGCAGCATCCCAGGCAGCAGTGTCCGGCGTAGCACCGACTCCTCGATCGCCTGCGGGTTCTCGACCTCCACCGAGGGACCCTCCAGGCCGACGGCAGCGTGGTCTCCCGGCGCCAGCAACGACGCCGTCCACGTCTCGCTCGCCCCCGTACCGGCGACGATCCCCCGCACCCGGCGCCGGTCGAGCTGGTAGGCGGTGAGGCGCCCGACGTTCGGCGACGCGGGCACCCGCAAGGGGATGCGGGAGTACCCGTGGAGGCGGGCCACCTCCTCGATGAGGTCGATCTCCCTCGTGCTGTCGGGCCTGAACGTCGGCACCGTCACCCGGTGGATCCCTGGACGCTCCTTCGTCGCGTCGAAGCCGAGCGGCGCCAGGTAGCCGGCGACGGCATCGTCGTCGAGATCGGTCCCCAGCATGGCGTTGACCCGGTCGGTGCGGAGATGAACGACGGCCGGCGCCACAGGCGCGGGTCGCACGTCGAGCGCGCCCGCGGCGGCGACGGCTGCGCCCCCGGCCCCGGCCAGCTCGAACACCCGCGCTGCGGCCCGCTCGAGCACCTCCGGGTCGGTGCCCCGCTCGAAGCGCACCGACGCCTCGGTGCGCAGACCCTGGCGGGCGGCCGTGCCGGCGACGGCCATCGGGTTGAAGTGGGCGACCTCCAACAACACCCGCGACGAGGTGGATGAGATCTCGGACGAGGCGCCGCCCATGATCCCCGCCACGCCCACGGGCGTGCCCTCGGCGTCGCAGATGAGCAAGTCGTCGGTCTCGGCACGGCCTCCGGGGCCGGCTGCCAAGCCCTGGCCGCGCACCGCTTGCCCCAGCCGCCGCTCCTCATCGTCGAGGGTCACGATGGTCTCCCCCGGTCGCGCCCGCCGCACGAGCAGCCCGTGGCCACCGAGCCGGTCGAGGTCGTAGGGGTGGGTCGGCTGGCCCAGCTCGAGCATCACGTAGTTGGAGGCGTCGACGATCGAGTTGATCGGCCGCATGCCGGCGAGCACCAGACGGCGGGCGACCCATTGGGGCGAGGCGCCGACCTTCACGTCGACGAGCACCCGGACCAGCAGTCGGGGGCACAAGTCGGGGGCCTCGACGACCGCCGTGGCCAGATTGCCCACGGGGACCTCGCCCTCGACCGGATGCGGATCGGGAATCGAGAAGGGCAGGCGGAGCCGGGCGGCGACGTCCCGAGCCACGCCCGCGATCGATAGCGCGTCGGGGCGGTTGCCCTCGATCTCCAGATCGAACACCACGTCGGGCTCGATGCCGAGGGCCTCGGCCAACGGTGTGCCCGGCTCGGCGGCGGGCCCGGACCCCAGCAGGAGGATGCCCGCAGCGTCCTGGCTCAGGCCCAGCTCCTTTCCCGAGCACAGCATCCCGTTCGACTCGACACCCTTCATCCGCCGCCTGGTGATCGTCGGCCCCTCCGGCAGCGCCGTGCCCACGGTGGCGAGAGGCACGAGGTCGCCGACCGAGAAGTTCGTCGCCCCGCACACCACGTCCACGGCGTCGCCGCCGCCGGCGTCCACCGTGACCAGCCGGATGTGGTCGGCCGACGGGATGGGCGCGATCTCGAGCACCCGGGCAACCACCACGCCGTCGAGCCCCTCGCCCACGCGCTCGACGCCGTCGACGACCAGACCGAGATCGTCGAGGGTCAGAGCCAGTTCGGCGGGATCGGCCTCGATGGGCGCGAAATCACGGAGCCAGGACAGGGGGACGCGCATGGTGGGTCTTCAGAACTGGGAGAGGAACCTGATGTCATTTTCGAGCAGGACCCGCATGTCGGCGATCCCGTGGCGCATCTGGGCGCAGCGGTCGATGCCGAAGCCGAAGGCGAACCCGGACCACTCCTCGTCGTCGATGCCCACGGCCGCGAACACGGCCGGGTCCACCATCCCGGCGCCCCCCAGCTCCACCCACCCCGTCCCGGAGCAGGTCCGACAGCCCGCACCGCGGCAGATGGTGCAGTTGATCTCGTACTCGGCCGACGGCTCGGTGAACGGGAAGAACGAGGGCCGCAGCCGGGAGTGGATCTCGGGACCGAAGTACGCGGTCGTGAACGCCTCGATGGTGCCCGACAGGTCGGCGAAGCTGATGCCGCGGTCGACGACCAGCCCCTCGATCTGGTGGAAGACGGGAAGGTGACGGGCGTCGGGTGTCTCCCGGCGGTAGCAGCGCCCGGGGGCGACGATGAAGATCGGGGGTGGCTGGGCCTGCATCACGCGGATCTGGACCGGCGAGGTGTGCGTGCGCAGCAGCGTCGATCCCGGCGGCTCGAGCCGGAGATAGAAGGTGTCCCACATGCTGCGGGCGGGATGTCCCGGGGGGAGGTTGAGGGCCTCGAAGTTGCGCCAGTCCGTCTCGGCCTCGGGCCCCTCTGCGACGGCGTACCCCATGCCCACGAACACGTCTTCCAGCTCGGCCTGGGTCTGGGTCACGAGGTGGAGGTGCCCGGGTCCGGGCCGGGGCAGCACCTCGGTCAGGTCGAGGCGCTCGGACTCGAGGCGAGCCCGTCGCTCTGCCTCCTCCAGCTCGGCCCGCCGGAGGTCGAGCGCAGCCTGCAGGCGTGCACGCGCCTCGTTGAGCTGGCGGCCATGGGCGCGCCGCTCGTCGGGTGCGAGGCGTCCGAGCCGCTGCTGGAGCGCGGCCAGGCGGGAGCGCCGCCCCACCACCTCGGTCTCCACCGCCCGCAGGGCCTCCACGGAGGGCGCAGCACCGATCCTCGCCCGACCCTCCGCCTCGGCCGCAGCGATGTCCGCGACGTCGAAGGCGTTGGAGACGTCAGGCACTGGCCGTCGGCTGCCGCAGGATCTCCGGTTCCACGCGCGGCAGCGTAAAGCGGAAGGTCGACCCCTGCCCCGAAATTGATCGCACCGACAGCCGTCCACCGTGGGCTTCGACCAGACCGCGGCTGATCCACAGACCCAGGCCGGAGCCCGTCGGCTTGCCCTCGGACCGGCGAAAGAACTTGGTGAACACCCGATCGAGATCCTCAGAAGGGATCCCCGGTCCGTGGTCGGTCACCGACACCGCGACCTCCTCCTCGGCGGCCTCGCCCGTGACCTCCAGGCCCTGGGGCGAACCGTACTTGCACGCGTTCTCCACCAGGTTGGTGATCACCTGGAGCACCTTGTCGGGGTCCGCGTACACGGTGGGGAAGGGCTCGTCGAAGTGCCGGGTCACGCCGAGCCCGGGGTACTCCATCGCCATCTGGTCGAGCACCGAGTCGGTGAGCGCGCTCAGGTCGATCATCTGGCGGCGCAGCACCAGACGACCGGTCTCGAGGCGGCTGATGTCGAGCAGCTCGGTGATGAGCCGGGTGACCCGGTCGGCGTCGTGGTTGACCTGCTCGAGCATCATGCGCTTCTGCTCGTCTCCCAGCCGGTCCCACCGGTTCATCAGCAGGCTGGTGTACCCCTTGACCGATGTGAGCGGGGAGCGCAGCTCGTGGCTGACCGTGGACACGATCTCGATCCCCGTGACCGTGTGGTGCATCCTGCGCCGGGCGTCCCGCAGGACGAGGACGGCACCCACGATGTCGCCCGCCGAGTCGCGCTGGTAGGAGCCGGTCACGAACGCCCGCACGTCGATGCCGTCAGCCCCGCGCAGGATCACCTCCTGCTCGGGCAGCGTCCGGACAGAGGGCAGGTGAGCCGACCGATGCCAGCCACCCGCCCACACCGGGCGACCTTCGCGATCTCTGGTCTCGAGGGCGGCGGCGCAGTCGCGGCCGATCAGATCGCCCGCGGCGAAGCCGGTCAGCTCGGTCGCGGCTCGGTTGGTGCCCACGATCCGCCGTGACCCGTCGACACGGATCACGGCATCGGGAAGCTGGTCGGTGTCGTCCGGCACCGCTCAGGCCCCCCGATCCCCGCAGCCGCGCTGGGCCTGCTGTCGTCGCTGACGAGCAGCTTCGAAGCACAACACGGCCGCCGCGATTCCGACATTGAGCGAGTCGGCCCGTCCCGACATCGGGATGCTGACAGGCTCGTCGATCCAGCGCTCCAACCCGGTGGGCACCCCCGCGGCCTCGTTGCCGAGGACCAGCGCGACGGCCGTGGTCAGATCAGCCTCCGTGTAGTCCCGCCCGTCGTGGGCCGCAGCCGCCAAACGATGCATACCCCAGCCCCCAAGCCGTTCCAACATCTGCTCCACATCTCCACCCGCCACGACGGGAATGTGGAACAACGCCCCGGCGGACGCCCGCACGGTCTTGGGGTTGTAGACGTCCACCGACCCGTCACAGCAGATTACCCCGTCGGCGCCCGCCGCCTCGGCGCTGCGCAGGACCGTGCCCGCGTTGCCCGGATCACGCACGTCGGCGCACACCACGACCAGGGACGCCCCGGCCAGCGCGTCGAGACCCACATCGACGAAGGAGACGACCGCCAAGAGGGGTTGCGGGGTCACCGTGTCGGCCACCCGCTCCATCACGCCCGGCCCCAGCTGATACACCCGCACTCCCGCCCCGAGCGCCTGCTCGATCACCGCTCCGGCCCGATCGTCGGAGCTCGCCTCGGGGGCGCAGAACAGCGCTTCCACGGGCGCGCCGGCATCGAGGGCGACCGAGGTGACCTTCGAACCCTCGGCCACGAAGGCCCGCTCGGCCTGACGTAGGCTCCGCCGCCGCAGGAGGCGACGCAGGCGCTGGACGCGTTGGTGCCGCCAGGCGAGCGCAGCCTGGCTCAGGAAGCGTCCTCCTCGACTCCCTCAGGGGACGCATCCTCGTCGGCCGCCGAGCTGTTGCCAGCCGCCACCCTGACCAGGGCGGCGAAGGCGGCCGGGTCGTTGACGGCGAGGTCGGCGAGCATCTTGCGATCCACGTCGACCTGCGCCCGACGCAGGCCGGCCACGAACCGGCTGTAGCTCATCCCGTGGAGGCGGGCGGCGGCGTTGATCCGCTGGATCCAGAGCTGACGGAAGTCCCCCTTGCGGGCCCGACGGTCCCGATAGGCGTACTGCATG
>DASXYV010000304.1:0-4936 GCA_036502305.1 Acidimicrobiales bacterium | reverse complement strand
TGGCGGTGCAGCCGGCGGGTCTCGGCCGTCGTGAGCGAGCCTGCCGGTCGCCGGGGATCCAGCCCTGCCCGCCAGAGGGCTTCGTCAGCGATGAGATTGCCGACGCCGGCGAGGCGGGCCTGGTCCATCAGGCGGGCCTTGAGCGGCGCCCGGCTGGCGCCCAGCCCAGCGCGCAGCGCGGCCAATCCCACTGAGGCGGCGTCCGGACCCAGCGCATCCTCGTCGGGGTCGAGGTACACGCCGCCGAGGCGACGCGGATCCACCACGGCCAGCCGGCCCCCGTCGGCGAAGCCGATGGAGAACCTGATCCACTCGGGCTTGGACCGGTCGCTCGAGTACAGCAGGCTCTCCACGCCGAGCCGGTCGTCCACCAGCAGCCGGCCCGTCATCCCGAAGCGCAGCCCCAGCGCGGGCCCGGTGACCGACCCCGCCCCGGCGTCCGGCGTACCGGGCGCGTCGGTGTCGAGCACCATCAGCTTGCCGATCCGCCGAGCGGCCAGGAAGCTCCGCCCCACGAGGGCGCTCGAGATCGATCCGGCGTCGAGGCCACCCTTCAGGTACCAGGAATCCGGCGCCGCGACCGTGGCGATCTGGCGATGGAGCGCGGATTCGGCCAGACGGCGATAGGCCTCCACCTCGGCCAGCTCGGGCATGCCGGCGACCATAACCCGATGGGTCAGCCGATAAGGTTTTGCCCATGCCGCCCGAGAAGCCGCACTGGGCACACCTGTTCTCCGAGGTCGTGACCACGGGCCTGTGCACCGGGTGCGCCGGGTGCATCATCGCCTGCCCCTACGACGTGCTCGACTACGACGAATCCAACGGTGCGTACAGGCCGTTCCACGTCGACGAGGAGGGCGGCTTCGACAACTGCACCTACGGCGAGCGGGGCTGCACCCTCTGCACCCGCGCCTGCCCCCGGTTCCGGCTGTGGGAGCCGGAGATCGACACCCACCTGTTCGGGCGGGAACGCGAGGTGGCCGAGGTCGAGGGTGTGTCGAAGGACGTCGTGCTCGCCCGGGCAGTCGACCCGGAGCTCCAGGAGGTGGGTCAGGACGGCGGGCTGGTGTCGGCCATCCTCATCTGGGCCCTCGAGCACGGGTTCATCGACGCCGCACTCGTGTCCTACCTCGAGGGAGACGGCACCAGCTGGAAGGCTATCCCCGGTGTGGCCCGCACCCGGGAGGAGGTGCTCGCCGGGGCCGGCTCCCGCTACACGTACTCGGCCAACACCATGGCCTACGGCGACGCCATCGCCGGCGGGGCCGAGAAGATCGGCCTGGTAGGCATGAGCTGCCAGTCGTCGGTGCCTCCCGTGATGTCAGCCCGCAAGGCTGGCAAGGTGGCCCGCCGCTTCGCCCTCAACATCGGGTTGCTGTGCTCCAAGACCTTCGACGACGCCATCTTCCCTGAGCTGTTCGAGGCCAAGTACGGGCTGCGCAAGGAAGACATGGTGAAGATGAACATCAAGGGCGTGTTCCAGGTGTGGATGCGCGACGGCAGCTACCACGAGGTCCCGCTCAAGGAGTGCCACGCCTGGACCCGCGAGGGATGCAAGGCGTGTCCCGACTTCGCGGCCGAGCACGCCGACATCTCCACTGGTGGGATCGGCGCCTTCAACGACTGGACGCTGACGCTGGTGCGGACCGATCGGGGCCGCGAGGTCATGGACGGATTGCTCGCCGATCGCCTGATCGAGGTTCGCCCCGGTGACGATGACCCTGGCGCGGTAGCCCTCCTGCGCAAGCTGTCCCGCGCCAGTCGCCGCCGCTGGCCGGAGACGGCCGTATCCGGTCCCGGCCTCATGCCGCCTCCACCCCCACGGGCCGAGGCCGCGTCCACACCCGGTTAGGGGCGGCTCGCGCCACCGTCACCCGCTCTCAGCGCGCGGGCCCGGACGAACACCGAGTCGAGCATGTCCTCGGTGAGCTTCCCGGTGAAGGTGTTCTGCTGGCTCGGGTGGTACGAGCAGATGAAGGTGCGGCCGTCGGCCAGCACCGCCTCACTCCCGTGCGCGAAGGGGGGTCGAGGCCGCAGACCCAGGCGGCCCGCCACGGCCTGGTAGGCGAACTGACCGAGCACCACGATCACCCGCACGTCGCTCAGTAGGGCCAGCTCGCGATCGAGGTAGGGCAGGCAGCTCTGACGCTCGGCGGGGGTCGGCTTGTTGGCCGGTGGGGCGCAACGGACCACGGCCGACACGTAGGCTCCCCGGAGCTCGAGCCCATCGTCCGCAGAGACGCTCGTCGGCTGATTGGCGTAGCCGGCCCGCCAGAGGGCGGCGAAGAGCCAGTCGCCCGAGCGGTCCCCCGTGAAGATCCGCCCGGTGCGGTTGCCGCCATGGGCCGCTGGCGCCAGGCCCACGATCATCAGCGTCGCGGCTGGATCGCCCCACCCTGGCACCGGGCGGCCCCAGTACGGCTCGTCGAGGTAGGCCGCCCGCTTCTCATGGGCCACCCGCTCGCGCCACTCGACCAGCCGCGGACACCTCCGGCACCGGATGACCTCACCGGCCAGGCGCTCGAGGGGGGCAGATCGCTGCACGCGGACGACCGTAGTCCCCCCGGAATGGTTTCACCCCGGTCGGGTAGGTTGGGGAAGGTCATGGCCCCCCGCCGCGCCAAGCAACCTCCCCCGACTGTCGTGCTGTTCGTCCGCCACGCCCGAACTCCCACCACGGGCTCGGTCCTGCCTGGGAGGACACCGGGACTCCATCTGGCCGACGGAGGGCGGGCCGACGCCGACAAGATGGCCGGGCAACTGGCGAGCACGGCCAAGATCGAGGCGATCTACGCCTCTCCGCTCGAACGAGCGCGGGAGACGGCCGAGCCCATCGGCAGACGATTGGGGATCAAGGTGGCGGTCGAACGCGGGCTGGTCGAGTGTGACTTCGGCGACTGGACCGGCGGCGAGCTGAAGGCGCTGCGCAAGCTCCCGGAATGGCGGGGCGTGCAGACCTGGCCCAGCGGCTTCCGGTTCCCGAACGGCGAGTCGTTCCCGGAGATGCAGTGCCGTGTCACGTCCGCCGTCGCCCGCCTGCGGTCCCGGCACGCGGGCACCACGATCGTGGCCGTCTCCCACGCCGACCCGATCAAGGCCGCGGTCGCCGACGCCCTCGGCACCCACCTCGACCTCTTCCAGCGGATCGTGATCTCGCCCTGCTCGGTCACCGCCATCGCCTATGGAGAGAATGGTCCGATGGTCCTCGGTGTGAACGCGACCAACGGGCTCGACGAGGTGCAACCGTCGTGAGCGACTCACACGATCTCTACGACGCCGAGCGCGTGACAGTGGGCACCATCGGTCCCACGGGCCAGCGCGTCTTCTTGCTCCAGGGCCGGCAGGGGTCGCTGGTGATCACCGTGAAGCTGGAGAAGCAGCAGGTGGCCGCCCTGTCCCAGTACCTGGCGAAGGTGCTCGAGGAGCTGCCCGATCCCGGGATCCTGCCCGAGGACCTGGAGCTGGAGGAGCCGATCGACGCCGCCTGGGCTGTCGGCACCCTCGGCCTGTCCTACGACTCGACCGCCGATCGGATCGTGCTCCTGGCCGAGGAGGCCGTAGCCGAGGAGGACGAGGAGGAGACCGAGGACGAGGCGGCGTCGATGGCCCGGTTCACGATCACACGGGAGCAGGCCGCCGCTCTCGCCATCAGGGGGACCGAGCTGGTGGAGGCGGGGCGGCCGCCCTGCCCGCTGTGTGGCAACCCCCTGGACCCCTCAGGACACGTGTGCCCAAGGACGAACGGGCATCGCCCCCCGGTCCTCTGAGCCTGCTCACCGGGGGGGAGATCGAGCTCCAGGGCCGGCTGCCGTGGAGCTCCAACCGCACCTTCCTGGTGAGCTGCAGCGACGACGGGCGGGACCTGCTGGCGGTGTACAAGCCGCACCGTGGCGAGCGCCCGCTGTGGGACTTTCCGGGGGGCTTGTACCGGCGGGAGGTGGCCGCCTACGAGCTGTCGGGCGCCCTCGGTTGGGACGTCGTGCCCGAGACCGTCATCCGCACCGAGGCGCCACTCGGGGTCGGCTCGCTCCAACGCTTCGTCGCCGCCGAGTTCACCGAGCACTACTTCACCCTCGTCGAGGATCCCAGCCATCTCGACGCCCTCAAGGTCATCGCCACCTTCGACCTGCTGCTCAACAATGCGGATCGAAAGAGCGGGCACTGCCTGCTGGGCCTGGACGGTCGCATCTGGGCCATCGACAACGGGCTCTCGTTCCACCCCGAGCCCAAGCTGCGTACCGTGATGTGGGACTTCAGCGGCGAGCCGGTGCCCGACAACCTGGTGGCCGACATCGACCGCGTCGCCCGGGATCTTCCGATGGGCCTCGACTCGCTGCTCGGTCCCGAAGAGCTCGAGGGCATCCAGCGTCGGGCGACGGCCGTGGTCGCCAGCCCGCAGTTCCCCGCGCCGGCACCCGAGCGGCGACCCTACCCCTGGCCGCTCGTCTAGAGCGGGCCGAGGACGCGGTCGGTGTAGGCGTTGCCGAACAGGCCGTCGGGGTCCAGACGGGCACGCACAGCTTGGAAGCGCTCCCAGCCCGGGTACCGGGACGAGAGCGTCGGCGCCGTCTGGTAGTGGAGCTTGCCCCAGTGGGGCCGCCCCCTGACGCTGTCCATGATCGCCTCGACGCCGCGGAAGTACTGCTCATAGGGCACCCCGCGAGGCATGTGGACGGCCACGTAGCAGCTCTGTCTCCCGCTCGCCGTCGACAGCGGGATGTCGTCGCCCGCCGTGAAGCGAACCTCGACCGGGAACCCGACAAAGAGCCCGCTCTCCTCCACGTACCGGCGCACCCGTTCCACCACGCCCACCGCCGCGGCCCGGGGGATGGCGTACTCCATCTCGCAGAAGCGCACCCAGCGGGGACTGGTGAAGATCCGGTCGCTTCGGTCGACGTACTCGGTACGTCCAGAGCCAGGAGCGATGCGGGCCAGT
>DASXYV010000303.1:0-2933 GCA_036502305.1 Acidimicrobiales bacterium | reverse complement strand
GCTGAAGGCCTGCACGGCCTCGACGGTGTCGGCGCTGGAGAAGTTCATCGCCTGGCAGCGGGCCTCGTCCTCGACCGCCTGTTCCATCGAGGTGGCCAGGCCGTTGTTGAGCATCGTCTTGGTCATCGAGAGCGCCAGCGGTGGTCCCGTTGCCAGCGTGCGGGCCCAGTCGTCGACGAAGCCGTCGAGATCGGCCGTCGGGACCACCCGGTTGACCAACCCGATGTCAGCGGCCTCCTTGGCGGAGACGATCTCCGCGAAGAAGGCGAGCTCCTTCGCCCGGTGGAGCCCGATCAGCCGGGGCAGCACCCACGAGCCCCCGAAGTCCACCGAGAGGCCGCGCCGGGAGAAGATCTCCGAGAAGCGGGCGTCCTCCGACGCCACGATGAGGTCGCAGCCCAGGGCGAGATTGCAGCCCGCTCCGGCGGCGATCCCACCGACCTTGGCGATCGTGGGCTTCGGCACGCGATGCAACGCCAGGGCCACGTCGCCGACGCGGCGCATGCGCACCAAGCCGTGGTCACCGCCGTCGGACACCCCGCTCAAGTCCTGGCCCGAGCAGAATGCACCGCCCGCACCGGTGACGATGAGCACGCGGTCCTCGGTGCTCCGGGCGACGGCCTGAAAGGTCTCCCAGAGCTCGATCCACATCGTGTCGTTGATGGCGTTCTTGCGGTCTGGCCGATCCATGGTCACGGTCACGACCCCGTCGGCGCGCTCCACGCGCAGAGTCTCCATGGGCCGCACGATAATCACCGGGCCACCGACGGTCCTCCCGGCCACCTACCTAGCGCTCGGCGGCGGCGACCGCGAGGGCGGCATCGAGGTCCGACCACAGGTCATCCACGTGCTCGATCCCGACGCTGACCCGCACCAGTCCCGCCGGCGTCGCCTCCTCGCCCTCCCACCGCTGGCGGCGCTCCAGCAGCGTCTCCACCCCGCCCAGGCTCGTGGCATGGACGCAGAGGCGCACCGCGTCGCACAGGGCGTCGGCGACCGGGGCGCCGCCGTGCACCTCGAAGGACAGCATGGCGCCGAACCCGTCCATCTGCCGGGAAGCCAGCTCGTGGCCGGGATGGTCGACGAGGCCCGGGTAGCGCACGACGGAGACCCCGGGATGGGCGGCCAGCCGCCGGGCCAGCTCGGCGGCGTTGGCCTGGGCCCGCTCGAGACGGACGTCGAGCGTCCGCACGCCGCGGAGGGCCAGGAACGCCTCGACCGGCCCGGGTACGCCGCCGTGCAGGCTCCGGCGCCGGTGGAGCGCCTCGCCCCAGCGGTCCGGGTCACTGGTGACGGTGGCCCCCATCACCATGTCGGAGTGACCGGCCAGGAACTTGGTCACGCTATGCACCACGACATCGGCGCCCAGCTCGAGCGGGCGCTGGAGCAGGGGCGTGGCGAAGGTGTTGTCGACCGCCACCGGGACGTCCACCGCCCGGGCCCCCTCGCACAGGGCGGCCAGGTCGGCAATCGCCATCATGGGATTGGTCGGGGACTCACACCACAGCAGCTCGGCACCGTCGATGGCGGCCAGCGTGGCTGAGGTGTCGGTGAGGTCGACGAGCCGGACGCGGAGCCGGGCGCGCCCCGCCAGGTCGGCCAGAAGTCCCCGCGTGCCCAGGTATGCGTCCTCGGGGGCCACGACGAGCGCCCCGACGGGCAGGGTCTCGAGAACCGCGGCGATCGCCGCCAACCCGGACGCGAACACCAGTGCCTGGCCGCCCTCCAGGGAGCCCAGCACCTCCTCCAGGGCATCCCAGACGGCGTTGCCCTCCCTTCCGTACGAGAGCGGACCGTCGGCGTGGTAGGTCGAGGACAGGGGGACGGCCACATTGACGGGCGCCCCGGCGACCGCCGCCCCCCGGCCCGAGGCCACCGCGACCGAGGCCGGGCGCAGTGAGGGGCTCAGAACGCCCCCTCGACCACCTCGACGACGCCACCCAGCACCGACGCCACGTCGAACCGCACCATCCCGGCGTGGTGGGACCCCGCCTCGAGCCAGCGGGCTGCGGCCCGTCGCAGGCGGGCCTGCTTGGCGCGCGTCACCGCCTCGACGGGCGCCCCGAAGACGGTCGAGGAGCGGGTCTTGACCTCGCAGACGACGACCAGGTCGCCGCGGCGCAGCACGAGGTCAAGCTCGCCCTGGGGACAGCGCCAGTTGCGGGCCACGACCTCGAATCCAGCTGACCGGTACCACTCCGCCACCGTCTCCTCGCCGTAAGCGGCGAGCTCCTGGCGCCGGGCGACCCGCTCCACGGCTAGAGCTCCTTCTCGGGGAGCTCCTCCACGTTGACGTCCTTGAAGGTGACGACCCGGACGGAGGAGACGAATCGGGCGGGCCGGTACATGTCCCACACCCAGGCGTCGTTCAGCTGGATCTCGAAGTGGGGATGGCTCGCCTCCCCCTTGGCCTCCATGCTCACGTGGTTGGCCAGGTAGAACCGCCGGTCGGTCTCGACGACATAGCGGAACATCGGGAGCACCGCTCGGTACTCCTGATAGAGAGCCAGCTCGATTTCGGCCTCGTAACGCTCGAGGTCCTCAGCGCTCATCACTCATGTCTCAGGCCTCGCTGGAGCGTGTCCCTAGCGTGTCCCCCTGGAAGGCCAACTGTAGGACGCCGGTGCCCCGCTGCGCCCCTCCGGCAGCCACACCCCGCCCCCCGGCCCCCTCCGGTCCGGGCGGCGTCGCCGCCCGGGCTGGACCCCATCCCCGCTCGCCGCCGGCCGCCGAGGTGCCCGGGGCCCGCCGGCCCCCCACACCCCTGTCGCCCCGGTCAGCGAAGGACCCGCTTCTCCTTGATAGGGCACGTAACTGTTCCTTATCTGCACGGGGCGAGGTCATCCGGGGGCGCATCCAGACACGTGACAGTACCGGGATGCCCTGGGAAGTCTGCCAGCACGGTGCGACGGGAGGAGGCGGGGTCAAGGCCG
>DASXYV010000302.1:0-3712 GCA_036502305.1 Acidimicrobiales bacterium | reverse complement strand
GGGCCAGGCCGTCTCGGAAGCGACGGCCCGACTGTTCGGCGACGACCAGTACCACGCCTACCTGCTGCTGCACGGCCTCGGAGTGGAGATGGCCGAGGCCCTCGCCGAGCTGTGGCACCGCCGCATACGCGAAGAGTGGGGGTTCGCCGACGAGGATGGTCCCAGCCTGGGTGGGCTCTTCCGTCAGCAGTACCGCGGCGGGCGCTACTCGTGGGGGTATCCCGCCTGTCCCAATCTCGAGGACAACGCCAAGGTGGCCGAGCTGCTCGAGGTCGAGCGCATCGGAGTCGAGCTGAGCGAGGGCTTCCAGCTCCATCCCGAGCAGACCACCTCGGCCATCGTCTGTCACCATCCGCGGGCCAAGTACTTCGTGGCCTGACCTCGCCTACAGCGCCAGCGTCGTACCTCCGTCGACCACGATGGCGGCGCCGTTCACGAAACCGGCCGGCTCGGAGCACAGGAACGCGACGACCTTGCCGAAATCGGCGGGATCCCCCATGCGAATGCTGGCGCCCCCGAGCTGGCTCATGCGGTCGGTGGCGTGCGGTCCGGGACAGGCGAGGTTCAAGGTGACGCCATCATCGGCCAGATCCGCGGCCGCCGTCTTCGCCCAGGCCCACAAGCCAACCCTCGCCGTGTTGGAGAGCGCCAGGGTGGGAACTGGCTGCTTGACCGAGTAGGACGTGATGAAGCAGATGCGGCCCCAGTCCCGGGCCCGCAGCGTTGTGGCGGCGGCGCGAGCCAACCGCACCGAGGTGAGCAGGTTGGCTCCGATGGCCGCCTCGAGCGCCGCGTCGTCGACCTCGAGGGCGCGGCCGAGCGGAGGCCCCCCGGCGTTGGCAACCAGGACGTCGAGGCCGCCGAAACGCCCGACTGTTTCCTCGACGAGCCGAGCCGGCGCGGCGGGATCGGTCACATCCGCCACCACGCTCGCGACCTCGGCCCCGCGTGTGGCGCGCGACCGGAGTGCCTCTTGCGCGGCGTCGACAGAGTCCTTGCCTCGGCCGCAGATCAGGACGCTGGCGCCCTCCTCGACCAGGGCCGAGGCCGAGGCGAAGCCGAGCCCGCGCGACGAAGCGGTGACGAGCGCGACGCGCCCCTCCAGGCCGAGGTCCACCTCGGTCAGCCCGCGGCTGAGCGCGACGTGGCGGCGGCCGCCGCTGCACCCCGCGCGTGGTAGCTCGACCGGGTCAGCGGTGAGGCCTCGACGTGCATCAGCCCGAGCGCCATCCCCGCCTGACGCAGGTCCTCGAACTCCTCGGGCCGCCACCAGCGCGCCACCGGCAGGTGATCGGCTGTCGGTCGCAGGTACTGGCCGATGGTCACGATGTCGACCCCGACCGCCCGCAGGTCGGCCAGGGCTCCGAGCACCTCGCTCTCGGTCTCACCCATCCCGAGGATCAGGCCTGACTTGGTGACCAGCCCGGCCTCCTTGGCCCGGCCCAGGACCGAGAGGCTGCGAGCGTAGGACGCCGACGGCCGTACCGCCCGCTGGAGGCGGGCGACGGTCTCCAGGTTGTGGTTCAACACCGCGGGGCGGGCCTCGAAGATCGTTCCCAAAGCGGCCTCGTCGCCCTTGCAGTCGGGGATGAGGACCTCCACCGCGGTTCCCGGGCAGCGGCGCCGGATGGCCTCGATGGTGGCAGCGAACGCGCCCGCTCCACCGTCAGGCAGGTCATCGCGGGCGACCGCCGTGACCACGGCGTGGGCCAGCCCCAATCGGGCCGTCGCATCGGCTACTCGGTCGGGCTCCCCTGGATCGATCGGCCCGGGGTGTCGAGTGTCGACGAGGCAGAAGCCGCAGGCCCTCGTGCAGCGCTCCCCGTTGATCATGAACGTGGCCGTGCCCTCGGCCCAGCACTCGAAGATGTTGGGGCACCCCGCCTCCTCGCACACCGTGACCAGGTCGAGGCTGCGCATCGTCCGCTTGAGGTCGCGGTACTCGGGCCCCATCACCGCCTTTGCCCTGAGCCAGCGCGGCTTGGGCTCAGCCAGCGCCACGGCCCCCGCCGGGTCCACCCCCGCCTGCGCCAGGCGCCCCTCGAGCCGACTCCCCGCTCTGGTGAAGGCGGAGAGGTCGGCGGGCGCCACGCGCCAGGCAACGTCCTGGCGCTCGAGTCGCTCGGCGTCGTCGCCCCACAGACGAGCGGCCCGGGACACCACTGCGTCGACCACCGTCGACATGGCGACGTGCACGCCCTCGGCCGCCAGTGACGTCACGGCCTTGTCGGGAATGCCGCAAGGAACGATGTGCTCGAACATGGCTAGGTCGGGATCGACGTTGAGGGCGAAGCCGTGCATCGAGCGTCCCCTGGTGATGCGAACCCCGATCGCCGCGATCTTGCGGGGCGCGTCGCCGTCGGGGTCGACCCACACCCCCGGATACCCGCCGAGGCGACGGGCGCCGGGCAGGCCGAGATCGGCGAGGACGTCGATGACCAGCTGCTCGACGGAGCGGACGTAGGAGCGGGTGGCTCCGGGAACGGTCGGCACGCTGACGATCGGGTAGCCGACCAGCTGGCCCGGCCCGTGGTACGTGACGTCACCTCCCCGATCGGCCCGCACCAGCTCGGCCCCCACCGACTCGGGGGCCACCAGCACGTGCTCCGGCTGGGCCCTCACGCCGAGTGTGTAGACGTGCGGGTGCTCGAGGAGGAGCAGGTAGTCGTCGGTCGCGCTGGCGAACAGCGCCCGCTGGAGCGCGTGGGCATCTCGATAGCGGACCCGTCCGAGCCAGCGTGTTCGTAGCAGAGTCACCGCAGCTCCCGCGCCTAGAGCTCCTGGGCCCAGTCCCGGGTCTCGATGACCTCACGGAGCTTGGCCAGGAACCGGGATGCATAGGCACCATCGACCGCCCGATGATCGAACGACAGGGCCAGCACACCCACCGAGTGAATGGCGATGCCCTCGCTGCCGTCAGCGAGTGTCACCACTACGGGACGCCGCTTGACCCCGTCGGTGGAGAGGATGCCGACCTGGGGCTGGTTGATGATCGGCACGGTGATCAGCGTCCCGAACGGGCCCGGGTTCGTGATCGTGAACGTGCCCCCGGCGATGTCGTCGGCACCGAGCTTGCGCTCCCGCGCCCGACTGGCGAGGTCGCCGGCTTCTCTCGCCAGGGCGGGGAGGCGCTTGCCGTCCGCAGAGTGGATGACCGGCACGATCAGGCCCTCCGCATCGAGGTCCACCGCGATCCCAAGGTGAAGGTCGTGGTGCACGACGAGGGCGTCGTCACCCACCGAGGCGTTGAGGTGGGGAAATGCGCGTAGGGCCTCGATCGTCGCCCGGGCGACGAACGGCAGGTACGTGAGCGAGATGCCCTCCTCGGCCCTGAACCGCTCGCGCTCGGCCCGTCGCACCCGGTCCACCGCCTCGAAGTCGGCCTCGATGGCCACCAGCGTGTGGGCGGAGGTGGCCTTCGACCGGACCATGTGCTCGGCCGTTCGCCGACGGATGTTGGAGAAGGGGATCACCTCGTCCCGCTCGCCCGCCGGCGCCGTGACCACCGGTGGCCGGCTCGGAGGCGGAGTGGGAGCGGACGGGGCCGGCGCTGCTGGCGCGGTCGGGGCGGTGCGGGCGGGCGCCTGTCGGGCCGGTGCGCCACCAGCCCCGCTGCGGGAGTCGATGACGGCCAGCACGTCGCCGCGGGTGATGCGGTTGCCGGCGCCGGTGCCGCGGATCTCCGACGGATCGAGGTCGTGTTCGGCGAGGA
>DASXYV010000301.1:0-10127 GCA_036502305.1 Acidimicrobiales bacterium | reverse complement strand
GTCAGGCCTACAACGAGGCGAACTCGGCCCGGGCGCGGCCGGGGTCGAACTCGAAGCGCTCGCCGGGCGCGGGCACGATCACGAGCGGGCACGGCGTGTGCTGGGCGCACTGCTGGGCGACCGAGCCGAGCAGTAGGCCAGCGAACCCTCCCCTGCCCCGCGCCCCGACGACGAGCAGGTCGGCACCCTCGGCCGCTTCCACCAGCGCCAGGGCCGCCGGCGCCGGCGCCACGTGCCGTCGGACATCGAGCCCCTCGCTGATGGCGAGGCCGTCGAGGCTCTCCTCCACCACCTGGAGCGCGTCCTCCTCGAGCGCCTCGACCGTGACGGCCAGGCTGGAGGCGGCCGAGGCCTTCGCCCCCGGTTCCGGGTAGTTCCAGGAGTGGACGACCTCCAGGGCCGCGCCCCTCAGGTTCGCCTCGGCCAGGGCCCAGCTCAGGGCCTGCCGGGACCCCGATGAGCCGTCCACCCCGACGATGATCCTCCCGCCGTTGGGCCGACCTCCCGATTGCGGCGCTTCGCCTTCGAGCATGGCCAGCCACCTTTCCTTGGCTCGACCGACAATTCGACCCCATCATGGGCGTCGGCGCCAGCATTGAGCACTCTGCGCTGTGCTCCCACGGGCCCCTGCGCGGCCCAGACGCGCACCGACCGGGGCCCCGTGGGAACCCCGGTCGGTGCGTCACGGTCCGGCGTTGCGCCGGAAGACTGACCTGTCAGCTCAGCGAAGGCCGAGCTTGGCCGAGCAAGCCGGCCACTGGCCCCAACCGCTCTGGGACTGGAGCTTCTGGGCGGCCGCGTCCTGCTGGGCCGGGGAGGCCGAGGACGGGCTCCCCGACATCCCCATCGCGGACCACGTCTGCTGGCTGAACTGGTAGGCACCTCCGTAGCCGTTGCCGGTGTTGGTCGAGTAGTTGCCACCCGACTCGCACGCACGGAGGGCGCCCCAGACACCACCGGCGACACCCGAGTTGGACGACGAGGCGACCGCCTGGTGCTGCGGGGCGGCCGGCGCCGAGAAGGTGTGCTGGACCGGAGCAGGAGCAGGAGCGGGTGCGGAGTGGACGACCGGACCCGAGCTGACCTTCTGGCCGAAGGCGGCCGCCCAGGTCGCCGGGCCGACGACCCCGTCGGCACTCAGCCCCTTCGAGGCCTGGAACGCACGGGTCGCGCCAGCGGTCAAGGGACCGAAGATCCCGTCAATGGGGCCGACTTGTGCGAACCCATTCCTGGCGATTGCCGACTGGAAGGCCTGCACGTCGGCACCCCGCTCCCAGGGCGCGGTGAGCGAGAGGTCACGACCGGAGAACGCGGTGGTCGCGGCCAGGGTGGGGAAATGCGGGATGGCTGCGAGGACGAGATCGCCGATCTCCGGGCTCGCCGGCTTCGGGCCGGGAGTGGCGGGTGCGGCGGTGGCCGGCTGGCCAGTAGCAATGCCGGTACCAATCGCAGCCCCTGCGGCGACCGCTGAACTTGCGAATGATGCGGTGAGTCGGTGCTTGCGCATTTATGCGCCTCCTTGAAGTCACGGAAACCCTGGAGGGCTTCAGGTGTGGCGTGAAATGCGGGCAGACCGTCGGAACGCATGCGACTCGCGAGCCAGACTGGATCCCCAGCGTCCGGCCCTGGATATTGAGGTCCGTACGAGGTGCGGACGGAAAACCCTGTTTTCGCTGAACCGAGGGGCACTCCTCCTTTCATTGGCCCGCAGCGAGGCAGTTCGCTGGCCGCTGGCCGCGTTCTTTCTGAATCAATTGGGGTGGGAGACGTTTGGGCGGATTGCCGGCTGCGCGCGTTTAGTCGGACTCTGTTTGGATTTGGCTACACGGGGCCATCGATCCCGACGGCGCGCGCATATGTGCAGCGGCCGCTAACTTAGACAACCACCCCGCAGCGCCGCAAATCGGGAGAAAAAGCCCAGGCGAACGCGCTATTTCGGGGTTGTGGGGTCTGGTCGACGGTAGAGACCATTCGCATCGCGTTCAAGGCTTTCTCCTCGGGACACCACGAGGCCTGCTGGAGTTGGGACGTTTGGTGGATGGGGATCGGGAGCTCGGACGGGGCGAAGGCGTGGGTGTTCTACCCGGTCCCCGGAATCCAAACCCACCCTCCATTCGACCTGCTCAGCCACCCTTGCCGTCGACCAGGGCCGCGGCCACCATCTCGAGGTCCCGGGTGAAGCGGGCGAGGTCGGCCCGGCGGGCGCTCTCGTCGGGCGCCCTGAGGATGGACGAGGGGTGCACGGTGGCGGTGACCCTCGGCTCGTAGGGCCACTCCACGAACCGGCCGCGCTCCTTGGTGACCCGGAAGGTCGAGCCGAGCAGGACCTGGGCGGCGGTCGCCCCGAGCAGCACCACGATCTCCGGGCGGACGACCGCCAGCTCTGCCTCCAACCAGGGACGGCACGCCGCCACCTCGAGGGTGGTGGGCTTCTTGTGGAGGCGGAGCTTGCCGCGGCGGGTGAACTTGAAGTGCTTGACCGCGTTCGTGACATACACCCCACGACGGTCGATACCGGCTTCCTCGAGCGCCCGGTCGAGGAGCTTGCCGGCTGGACCCACGAACGGCTCCCCGGCGAGGTCCTCCTTGTCCCCGGGCTGCTCGCCCACGAGCATCACCTGGGCGTCGCCGCCGCCGGACCCGAACACCGTCTGGGTGGCGTCCGCGTGCAGCGGGCACGCCGTGCAGGCCGCGGCGGCCGCTCGCAGGCTGTCCAGAGTGGGGTGGTCCGGGATGAGCTCCTGCGCCGATGAGAAGGTCACGAGTCACATCTACCCGGCAGTCAACAGGCGCCACCGGGCTCGGATCTGGGGTGAGTTTTCCGTTGACGACGGGAGGCTCCGGGCGTATGTTCACGGCTGGAGCCCCGAGGGGACGACCGAAGGGCCAGCCGGAGAGGGAAACCTCGAGGGCCGGTCCGGAGGGAATTTCCTTGGGGCTCTGCCTTGTCGGGGGTCTCGCTACGCTTGGGTCACTGTGAGCCAAGTCGACACGTCGCCCGACGTCGCCCCGGTCAACACCGACCCCCTCGCCGATGAGGGCGACCACGAGCGGATGACCCACATCGTCCTCGGCGGCCTGCACACCGACGAGGGCGGGTTCGTCCCGGCGGGCACGAGCGTGGCCGAGGGCATCATCAACCAGGTCCCGGTCCGCGCCCTGTGCGGCAAGGTCTGGGTCCCGGGACGGGACCCCCGCCGCTACCCGTTGTGCCCAACCTGCAAGGAGATCGCCCAGTCCTACGGCTGGCAGGTGCCCGCCGGCTGAGCGCGCCTAGACGAGCAGGTCGATCGACACCGCGACGCCGACGACGACGATCACCGTCCGCAGCAGCGTCGGGGAGAGGCGTCGACCCACCTTGGCGCCGACCTGTCCGCCGATGACCGAGCCCGCCGCGAGCACTCCCGCTGCTCCCCAGGCCACGTGGGCGACGGCGATGAAGATGAAGGCGGCCACACCGTTCACCAGCATCGCCAGCACGTTCTTCGCCGCGTTGAGCCGCTGGAGGTCGTCGGACAGGAAGATGGCGAGGAGAGCGATCAGCATCACGCCCTGGGCCGCACCGAAGTAGCCGCCGTAGACGCCCGTGGCGAAGACAGTGGCGAACAGGCCTATCCCACCGTGGTGCTCCGCGCTCCCCCTCCGGGCAGCCAGGCGGCTGAGCGCGGGCTGGGCGAGCACCAGGCCGCAGGCGACGAGGATGAGGACCGGCACGATGCGGCGGAACACCGAGCTGGGAAGCACGAGCAGCAGCACGGCACCGGTGATCCCTCCGGCGACCGCCGGCACGCCCAGGACTGCCAGGCGCCTGCGCTGACCGGTGAGCTCCCGGCGGTAGCCGACGCTTCCGCTCACCACGCCGGGCACCAGCCCGACGGTGTTCGTGACGTTGGCCGTCACCGCCGGGTACCCGACAGCGAGCAGGGTCGGAAAGGTGATGAGCGAGCCGGAGCCCACGATGGTGTTGATCGTCCCGGCTGCCAGCCCGGCCGCGAAGATCGCCAGGGCGGTCGACGCGGACATGGGGCCGGTCTAGGCCACGGCGCCGGAGGCTGTCGAGCGACGGCCGGCGGCGGGTGGGGCCCCGGCGCCCGGTGCAGCCGAATCAGTGGAGGCGGGGATGGGGCCCCGCCCGGGGCGGCGAAGCCGCCAGCTACAGGGCCGCCCCTATAGTGCAGAGCCGTGCGCACCGGTGACGAGGTACCCGACTTCGAGCTCGCGGCCGACAAGGGCCAGACAGTCCGTCTCTACGAGGAGCTGGGTCAGGGCCCGGTGGTGCTGTTCTTCTACCCCAAGGCCATGACGCCGGGATGCACGGCGGAGAGCTGCCACTTCCGCGACCTCGGAGCCGAGTTCGGCGCCCTCGGCGCACGCCGGCTCGGCATCAGCGCCGACTCGGTCGAGCGCCAGCAGCAGTTCACCGCCAAGCACGACTTCGACTTCCCGCTGCTGTCGGACCCTGACCGTCGGGTCGCCAAGGCGTTCGGCGTGAAGCGGCCGGGGCCGCTGTTCAATCGCCGAGCCACGTTCGTCATCGGCACCGATCGGCGGCTGCTGGGCAGCATCGCCAGCGAGCTCAAGATGGACAAGCACGCCGACGAGGCGCTGGCGGTCCTGCGCGCCGCCCAGACCGGCCAGAGCACCTCCGGCGCCTAGCGCCGGAGGCCATCTCCTCGGACCGGCCTACCGGGCCGGCCGCGGGCGGCTAGCGCAGCTCCCGCTCGACGCGGCGGGTGACCTGACGCTCGACCACGAAGGCAAGGAAGGGCACGAAGCCGGCGCCCACCACCTCGGCCATCTGGCCCAACGTCCATCGGCCCCGGCGCGCCAGGTCGTAGGCAGTCGCCAGATAGACGATGTAGAGGATGCCGTGGATGGGCCCCACCACGGCCACGACGCCGGGGGAGCCGGCCGCGTATTTGAGGGGGACGCCGATGAGCACGAGGAGCAGCAGGCCCACCCCGACGACGTAGGCCATGACGCGGTACCGGAGGAGCGCGCCGCTCACGTGGGGTGCCGCCAGGTCTTGCGCCGGCCGCTGGCGTTGAGCTCGGCCAGGTACCTGTTGTAGGCGGCGAGCTCCTCGTCCTCGTCGTCCCGGTACCTCGTGACGGCCGGGCTCGCCTCGGGTGCGGCAGCGCCGTTGATGCCGGCGGCGCCAGCGCCGTTCGTGCGGGCGACGGCGCCGTTCGTGCTGGCCCCACTCGACCGCTCCAGGCGGCGGCCGCCACGATCGGGCGGTTCGTGCAGCAGGTCCCACCACATGTAGACCACGACGCCGGCCAGGAGCGGCCACTCGAAGGCGTAGACGAAGCTCAGCGTGTTCCCCGACAGCGCCCGACTCGCCTGCCACCAGGTCAGACCGGCCATCGTCGCCACCAGCAGGGTCATCGTGATGTGCAGGAGGACGGCCCGAGACGAGAGCCAGGTGCTGCGCACGCCCGCAAGCCTAATTCCGGCCCCGGCGACATGGTCATTCGGCGCCGGCGAGCGTCAGCTCCGGGTGGTGGGCGGCCACCATGCGCCGCATGCCGTCCCGCCAGTCGATGGTCGTGTCGCCGACCAGTTCGTGCAGGCGGGTGTTGTCGGTCGTGACGCTCTCCAGCACCTGCTCGGTGTGCTCGAAGCGGGGCTCCTTGCCGACGAGGCGGCCGAGGTACGCCGACCATTCCTCGATGCTCACCGCGTCCTTGCCCGCCCAGTTCACGATCGTCGCCGGCACGCCGGCCACCTCGAGCAGACGGGGCACCATGGCGATGATGTCCGCCTCGTGGATGGGGTTGAAGATGCTCGGGGCGTTGGTATGGACGGCGATCGGCTGTCCGGCCAGGATCATCTCGAGGTGGAACAGCGGCCACCCGCCGTTGTCACCGTAGGGCACGTTGAGGCGGGCGATGGTGGTCGGCAGTCCCCACTGGCGAGCCCCCGAGCGGGCCATGGCCTCGGCGGCGATCTTGGTGATGCTGTAGGTGGGCATGAGCACCCGATGGTTGTCGCCGAGGGGATCGGTCTCGGCGAGCCGACGATGGTCGTCGGGCTGGTAGACGGCGGTCGACGAGCAGTGCAGGAAGCCCTTGGCCCGTCGGCAATGCTGCATCAGCAGACCGACCGCTTCGGCGTTGGCCGCCAGGTCGCGGTCCCAGCGCCCGCTCTTGACCACGCTGAAGTTGAGGACGTAGGTGAAATCGTCGGGCAGCGAGCTGAAGTCGTCGGTGGCCAGGTTGTGGGCCACACACGTCACGCCTCCCGACTCGATCTCCGCGCGCGCCGCCGGATCCTTGAATCGGGCGAGGCCCCAGACCTCGTTGTCCGCCGCCAGGGCCAGGGCCAGGGGCTTGCCGACCTGACCCGTGGGGCCCGTGAAGAGGATCTTCTCGCCTCGCAGGTTTGCCATGGAGCGGGAGGTTACCGGGCGGCCCGGGAGGCCGGCCCAGGGACGAGGACTCCCGCCCGCCTCATCCCCCGACGACGATGA
This sequence comes from Acidimicrobiales bacterium, assembly GCA_036502305.1. GTDB lineage: Bacteria > Actinomycetota > Acidimicrobiia > Acidimicrobiales > AC-9 > AC-9. Next base: position 3,652 of record DASXYV010000301.1, on the reverse strand, counting down.
TGGCCACATCGACGCCGCACCGGGCGCGCGGCAAAAGGGGGCGACGCTCAGATCCCCCTTCCGCCTGCCTGCGGGCGCTGCGACCCCCCCGATCCCGCCAACTTCGCAATCGGGCGAGCTCCCCTCTCACTCACGAGCCTAGAACCAGGGAGCGCTCTGGACAACGGTCAATCCGAGATCGGCCCCAACCACGGCCGCCGCCGCGGCCGGGCGCTCAGCCCGCTCGGACTGTGGTGTCGGTCGCCTCGTGCTGCCCGAGCTGGAGCAGCAGGCTGCGGAGCGTGGACCGGCCCTTGGCGTCGAGTGGCTCCAGGACCTCGTCCTCGATCTGCTGGAGGACCGAGCGCAGCTTCTCGAGCCGGCGTCGGCCAGCGGCGGTGAGGCTCACCATGTGGCGGCGGCGATCCTTGGGATCGCGGTGCCGCTCGATCAGGCCCTGGTCCTCGAGGTCGTCGAGCACTCCTACAAGCTGACCGCGGTCGATCTCCAGGGCGTCCGCGATGGCCGCCTGAGTGTCCGTCGCCCCCTCGTCGAGGAGCGCCAGGATGCCGAGGTCATGCAGGTTCGCCCCGGCTCGCTCGAACGCCTCGAAGGCGAGCGCCTTCACGGATGAGCCCAGGTAGCCGAGCAGGAACACGGGCCTGTCGAGCAGCTTCTGCGGCCGACCGGTCAGTGAAAGCCTTCCGCTACATGTGTCTTCGGTCACCGAGGAAATAGTGTAGCCCCGACCATCGTTGACTCATACCATCGTCGGATCTTTCAACGACAGGGGTACACGCGAATGACCACTTCACTCGCTGCGCAAGGTACCGCCGCCCGATCGGACAGGGGTCGCTGGCTGGCGCTGGCCGTCATCGTCGCCGCCCAGTTCATGGTCGTGCTCGATGTGGCCATCGTGAACGTGGCCCTGCCGTCCATCAAGAACGACCTGCACTTCTCCCAGGAGAACCTGCAGTGGGTGATCACCGCGTACTCCATTCTCTTCGGCGGCGCCCTCCTGCTCGGGGGCCGGCTGGCCGATCTCTTCGGCCGCCGCCGGCTGTTCGTGTTCGCCCTGGCCCTCTTCGCCGCCGCCTCGCTCCTCTCCGGGCTGGCCTGGTCGGAAGGCTCCCTGATCTTCTTCCGGGCCCTCCAGGGCCTCGGCGGCGCGCTCCTCTCGCCGGCAGCCCTGGCCCTCCTGATGACGACCTTCGCCGAGGGCCGGGAGCGCAACCTGGCCCTGGGCGTGTATGGAGCGGCGGCCGGCAGCGGCGGCGCCGCGGGCGTCCTCCTCGGCGGCATCCTGACCTCCTACCTCAGCTGGTCGTGGATCTTCTTCATCAACGTGCCGGTTGGCATCTTCCTCATCGCCGTCACCCCGCGGCTGCTCCGGGAGAGCCGAGCAAAGCTCCAGCACCGCACCTTCGACCTCGCCGGCGCCGTGTCCATCACCTCGGGCCTGATGCTGCTCGTCTACGCCATGACCCGGGCCACGCAGATCGGCTGGGGCTCGGTCGACACGATCGCTTTCCTGGCCGCTGCCGCCGCGCTCATCACCGCGTTCTTCGTCATCGAGAGCCGCTCGAAGGCGCCCCTCCTGCCCCTGCGCATCTTCCGGCTGCGGACCCTGGCCGGGTCGAACCTCACCAGCCTGCTCATCGGCGCGTCGATCTTCTCCATGTTCTTCCTGCTAACTCTCTACATGCAGCAGGTCCTCCACTACTCGGCCATCAAGACCGGCATCGCCTACATCGCCCTCACGTTCTCGATCATCGCCTTCTCGGGCGTCGCCCAACAGCTGACGACCCGGTTCGGCGTGCGCCGGGTGCTCCCAATCGGCATGCTCTTCTCTGCCGCCGCCCTCCTCCTCTTCACCCAGCTGCCTGTGCACGGGCAGTACTTCTGGGACATCTTCCCGGCGTTCGTGCTGGCCGGCATCGGCCTGGCGCTCGCGTTCGTGCCCGTCTCGATCGGCGGTCTGACGGGTGTGCAGGAGGCCGACGCCGGGATCGCGTCCGGTCTCATCAACACCAGCCAGCAGATCGGTGGGGCCGTCGGTCTTGCCGCGGCAGCCACGATCGCGACCACCTTCACGAGCCACTACGTGAGCAGTCACGCCGGGGCCACCCTCCAGAGTGGCGCGGCCCTGACCCACGGGTTCCAGATCGCCTTCTACGTCCTCGCCGGCCTGTCCCTCCTCGGGGCCGCGGCCGCCGCCGTGCTCGTCGAGCCGAAGCCGAAGGCCGAGGAGGTCCGGGACACCGAGAATCCAGAGGGCGCGGTGCTCGAGCCGGCGTGACAGCCGCCGGGCTACGCTCCCGGGTCTGATGCAGGCAGCGGTGGCGCGCCGGGCGGCCCTCGAGGTCGCCGAGGTCGAGGACCCTCGTCCGGGCTCGGGACACGTGCTGGTCAAGACGCTCGCCTGCGGCATCTGCGGCTCCGACCTGCACGCCGCCCAGGACCTGCGCCGCTTCACCGACCTGACCAGCCGGGTGGGAGGACCCGGAGGCCTCGACCCCGAGCGTGACCTGGTGTTCGGGCACGAGTTCTGCGCCGAGATCGTCGATTTCGGCCCCGACACGCAGCGGTCGCTGGCCGTCGGCACCGCGGTGTGCTCGCTTCCGGTCATCGTGGGCCCCACCGGCCCCCAGCCGCTCGGCTACTCGAACGACTTCCCGGGTGGGCTGGCTGAGCTGATGACCCTCCAGGAAATGCTCCTGCTCCCGGTCCCCGACGGCCTCGCGCCCGAGCACGCCGCCCTCACCGAGCCGCTCGCCGTGGGCCGGCACGCCGTGGCCCGAGCGGACCTGACCGGCGGCGAGGTCTGCCTCGTCGTGGGAGCCGGACCAGTCGGACTGGCCGTCATCGCCGCCCTGCGCGAGCGCGGGGTCGGTCCGGTCATCGCCGCCGACTTCTCGCCGACCCGCCGCCGCCTGGCGGAGCTCCTCGGCGCCGACGAGGTGGTCGACCCTGCGGTCCGTTCGCCGCACTCGAGCTGGGCCGATCTCGGACTGCCGACCGGTGTCGGCGAGCGAGCGATGATGGAGATGCTGGGGATGCCGGTTCGGGACTGCGTCATCTTCGAGGCGGTCGGTGCGCCGGGTGTGCTGCAAGGCATTGTCGACGGCGTGCCGCCGCGCGCCCGGGTCGTCGTGGTCGGCGTGTGCATGCAGCCGGACGGCATCGAGCCGTTCGTGGCCGTGGCCAAGGAGCTCGACGTGCGCTTCGCCTTCGGGTACTCCCCAGTCGAGTTCGCCGCCACACTCGAGGTCCTCGGCCGCCACGCGCTGCCGGCCGATGCCCTCATCACGCTGCGGGTGGGCCTCGATGGGGTCGCCGACGCCTTCGACGCCCTCCGGGACCCGGCCGAGCACGGCAAGGTCATCGTCCAGCATTGAGCTGCCCGGTCCCCGGGGCTCGCGGCGCTCGGGACCGGGCGACTCCATAGGATGGGTCGGAGCCATGCCAGTCACGGTGGACCGAGCGCAGCTGCAACGGCTCCTCGAGGGAGGGGCACAGCTGGTCGACGTGTTGCCCCGGAAGGAGTACGAGGAGGAGCACCTCCCTCGCGCCATCAACCTTCCGCTCCGGCGGTTGGAGACCGAGGCCGTGACCGCGCTCGATCGGAGCAGTCCGATCGTCGTGTACTGCTGGGACTCGGCTTGAGACCTTT
>DASXYV010000300.1:0-8239 GCA_036502305.1 Acidimicrobiales bacterium | reverse complement strand
CCTGTTCCTCATGGCCCAGGCCGGCATCCCCTTCACCACCGGCTTCCTCGCCAAGTTCTACGTGATCTCCGCCGCGGTCAGCAGTGGCGCCTATCCGCTGGCGCTCATCGCCATGATCGCCGCCGCGATCGCCGCGTTCTTCTATCTGCGGGTCATCGTGCTCATGTACAGCCCGGCGGCACCGGGGGTGACGCCCGCGCGGGCGGACGCCGGCGCAGACGCCGGCGCAGGCGGGTACGACACCGGACCGGCGCCCGGCGCCGAGGTGCCGGTGGGCGAGGGGGCGCTCGCGACCGCGCCGGGCGGTGTCGCCGTCGCCGAGCGGACAGTGGTGGCGGAGAAGGCCCAGGGCGAGGAGAACAGCCCGATCCGCGTGCCGCTGTTGGCGGGCGTGGGGGTGTTGGTGTCGGCTGCCTTCACCGTGTTCTTCGGGCTCTATCCGGCGCCGCTCATCGACTTCGCCCACCGGGCCACGCTGCTGTTCTGAGCGAGCTCAGCGGCGCGCCGAGCTGGCGACCTGCTCGGCCGGCTCGGCGGTCCCCTCTCCGTTCTGGGTGCCCGTCCTGGGCTCCCCGGGGACCAGGAAGCGGCCGATCAGCGGCAGCTCCCAGAACGACTCGGCCCGGGCGATGGCCACCGCCACCGCTGGCGCCTGCTCCGGCGATTCGTACACCGCGTACCGCGGCTGCCAGTCCGGGTCGTACTTGGCGTTGAAGCGCCACAGGGACTCGATCTGCATCGAGGAGGACATGCGCCGCAACATCCAACGCTCGACCCGGCGGTGCAGGCCGTCGCCGCTCTCGCCGGCCAGCACCGAGCGCATGGTGGCGAAGTTGAGCCCGAGACCATGCAGGCCCAGCTGGCGGAGATGCTCGATCGTCTCCACGATCACGAAGTCCAGCAGGCCGTTGGGGTGGTCGCCGTCGTCGCGCCGCATGAGGTCGAGTGAGTAGCCGTTGATCCCTGGTGCCGGGACGTACTGGCAGAAGGCGACAGGGGTCCCGTCCGCCGCCGTGGCCACGGCCAGCAGCAGATCCTCGTCCCGGGGATCGAACAGGCGCCCCAAGGTCATGGAGAAGCCCCGCTCGACGTCGCCCCGCCGGCTGCGGGTCATGACCTCCCGCAGCCCATCGGCGAGGGCCCGGTCGAGGTGCGCCGGATCGTGGAAGGAGATGCTGTAGCCGTAGCGGGCGATGCGGTTGACGGCCTGCCGGAGTCCCTTGTTGCGTCCGCCCTGCAACGAGAAGCGGGTGATGTCCACGACTCCCTCGTCGCCGAGGTAGAGGTCGTGCATGCCCGAGGACCGGTAGGTCGGCAGCCAGTCCTCGCCCGCGCCGAGGACGGCCAGGGTCCAACCGTGGGCGTCGGCGTAGGCGCGGAACGAAGACCACAGGCGGTCGCGCTCGGCCTCGGGGCCGATCGGGTCGGGCGAGACGAGACAGACGCCGCCGTACACGGCGGAGGCGACGACGCTGTCGCCCTCGAAGAAGTGGACCTTGTCGTGACGTAGGGCGAAGTAGTCGAGCGTGCCCCGCCCGTGGCGGCGCACGATGTCCCTGGCCCGGTGCTGGGCATCGGCGCCGGCCAGGCGCCGGTCGACGACCGGGCGGAAGGCGAGGATCAAGGCGACGAGTGCCAGGCCCAGGCCTACCGCGAACAGCGTCGGGGCGAGGAACTCGTCCAGACGGTGCGGCAAGCTCACGGTTCGCAGGCCGACCATCCGGCCGGCCACCGCTTCCAGGGCCCGCACGAAGCCGAGCGGCCGGGTGTCGGAGTCGAGCGCCAGCGCAATCTCCATGGAGACCGCCGTCACCACCGTGACGGCCACGGCCCCGGCCAGGACCGCCAGACCGCCCGTCCTCCGCGATGGGCGGTCGACTGCTCCCCGAAAGCACGAGCGGTTGACCATCAGGAACCAGGCCACGGCCAGAGCGATCAGGGCCTCCTCTACCCCGCCTCCCTGGAGCAGGTGCAGGACTCCCGTGCCCACCAGCAGGCCGAGGGCGACGGTCCAGGCCTGAAGCTGGCCCCTGCGGATGCCGCGGGCCAGGGCCAGGAGGGCCAGGCCGGCCAGGGCGACCAGGGCCGAGGCGGCCTGGGCCACCGACAACGGCACCACGTCGAAGACGAAGTCGAGGTGGCTCCGAAAGGGCGGGGTCACCACCGAGGCCAGGTTGACCACGCCGGCGAGGGCGATGGCGACGGCGGCCAGGCGGCGGACTCGGCGTTGGCGAGAGGCGGGGTCGGCCGGCTGCGGATAGGGCGGCCCGTGGGGGAAGGTGGCCACGACCGCCGGATGCGAGTCGCCGATGTGGCACCGCCGGGCGGCCAGCCGCTCGACGACCGTCGCCCCCTGGAGGTCGAGGCGCGCCTGGAGCAGGCGGGCGTGGAGCTCGGCCCCGGCCTCGAGCTCGATCCACGAAAGCTGGCGGCGCGGCAAGAACACCGGCGGTAGCCCGACACGGGCCGGGCATTCGTCGATCACCTCGGCAACTGCCCCGGTGTTGGCGTAGAACCCCCGTCCGAGGAGGGTCAGCTCGGGCTGTCGCGTATGGCCAGTGACCAGCCCGGCGTGACCGCCGCCGACCAGCGTCGTGGCCTCGGCGCGCCCCCCGTCGTTCGGGTCGTCGCCTGAGCTGCCGAGGGCAACGCCGCCCATGGCTGCCCAGGTGCGCCTGCTCACCCAGGCGACCCCCAGCACCACCAGCATCAGGTCGAGGACCGTGGTGAGCCCCACCAGGCCCAGGCGGCGGGGCCAGGCGCCCAGATGGGAGAGGTGCTGGGCCGGCGCGGCCCACAGGTAGGAGAGCGGGACCTTGAGGAGGATGGCCACGGCGAAGGGCACCAGGAGCCACCAGGCGTGTCGAGCGAGCCGCCGGTACGCCAGCCGTGAGGCCAGGAAGCGGGGGAAGCTGGACGGCTCGGGGAGGCGGTCGACGCCGCGGAGCCACGAGGAGCGGGCCCCGCCGAGGGCAGGGAGCATGTCGGTCAGCAGATGGTGGCCGACCGGGGTGCAGGCCGGGTTGCGCGGATCGGCCAGGGCGTGACGGGGGTCGAGGCGATGGCCGGGCTCGACCCGCACCCGGCGCCGACCAGCTCCCGTCTCGAGGGCCACCTCGACGACCAGAGCCAGCTCGGCCCCGAGCTCGCCGGCCACGTTGCGGGCCGCGGCCTCGTCCCAGGCCAGGCGGGCATCCCGGCTCCCGGGCAGGCAGATCAGGCGCCGACCCTCGCCGGCGCCGAAGGCCCGCAGGGCCGTCGTCAGCCGGGGATGGGCGTCCAGCGCCGCCCTGGGATCGGGCGATGCATCGGGGGAATCGGCGACCAGCAGCTCGAAGAGGTTGCCGGCCACGATCAGCGCTCCCGGGCCGCTCCACGCCTCGATGGCGCGGGCCAGGTCGGTCGTGGCCGAGGCCGAGGCGGTCGTCGCCGAGGGTCCCAGCAGGAGATCGCTCACCACCAGCACGCGGCCGCCCAGCCCCACCTCGATCTCGAGCTCGTCGACGATCTCCGTGGGCCGGCCTCCCGGGCCGGCGGTGGTGCCGTCACAGGCCATCGCCCGCCATCTTGGCAGCGGCTCGGGCAGCACCCGGCAATAGGCTGCCTCGACATGGCCGAGGCCACCGCGCCGCTCGCGCAACCCGATAACTGGAGGTGGGCGGCCGAACCCGTCTCCCCTGGTCCCGCGGTGATCTTCGACCTCGACGGCGTGCTCTCGGACGCCGCCAGCCGTCAGCACTATCTGGAGTCACCGCGGCGGGACTGGAACGCCTTCTTCGACGCCTGCGGGGACGATCCGCTGATCGAGGAGGTGGACCGCCTACTGGACCTGCTCGACCCGGAGCTGGCCATCATCCTCGTGACGGCCAGGCCCATACGGGTGCAACCCCAGACGCTGGCCTGGCTGCACCGATACCGGCTCCGTTGGGACCTGCTGGTGATGAGGGAGATGGGCGACTACGACACGGCTCGCCACTTCAAGAACCAGGCCGTGTCCGACCTTCGGGCATACGGGTTCCGCCTGCTGCTCGCCTTCGAGGACGACCGGCGTAACCTGGAGATGTTCCGGGGAGAAGGAGTCCCGTGCCTCTACATTCACTCGGGCTACTACGACTGAGCCCGGGAGCCGGCCCGCCAGGAACGAAAGCGCCGCCGCCAGACGTTGAGGTGGGTAGAGACTAGGAATGGTGGTCGATGGGATTTAGGAACACCCTCAAGACGTACGTGCTGCTGGCCGCCCTCGGCGGCCTTCTCATCGTCGTCGGCTTCGCCCTCGCCGGCCGAGGCGGGGCGGCCATCGGTCTCGTCATCGGCCTCGTGATCACCGGCGCTTCGTACTGGTTCTCGGACACCATCGCCATCAAGGCGGCCCGGGCCGTCCCGGTCAGCGAGGCCGAGATGCCGGAGTACTACAGGATCGTCCGGGACCTCACCCAGCGCATGGACATGCCCATGCCTCGGCTCTACGTGACGCCCGAGATGCAGCCCAACGCCTTCGCGACCGGCCGCAGCCCCAAGCACGCCGCCGTGGCCGTGACCAAAGGCATTCTCTCCATCCTCGACTGGGAGGAGCTGCGTGGGGTGCTCGGCCACGAGCTCAGCCATGTGGGGAACCGCGACATCCTCATCGGCTCGGTGGCCGCCGCGGTGGCCATGGGCATCACGTTCGTGACCCGCATCGCCCTGTGGACGACCATCTTCACCGGCGGCGACGGCGAGGGCGACGACAACATCTTCGTCACCCTTGCGTTGGTCATCCTCGCCCCGCTGGCCGCGCTCCTGCTCCAGCTGGCCCTGACCCGCAGCCGCGAGTACGAGGCCGACCGCTCGGGCGCCCGCCTGCTCGGCGACGGCGAGCCGCTGGCCCGAGCGCTGGCCAAGATCGAGGCGGGCGTGAAGGCGGTGCCGATGAACGTGGCTCCCGCTGAGGCCTCGATGTTCATCATCAACCCGCTGACCGGCCACCGGGTCAACTTCGCCAACCTGTTCATGACCCACCCGCCGACCCAGCAGCGCATCAACCGGCTGCGGTCCGGCGACTGGCGTCGCTGATCTCCGCCGGGGGCGGTCAGTCCCTGAAGTTGTTGAACTGGAGGGGAATCCCGAAGTCCTCGGCTTTCACGGCGGCGATCACGGCCTGAAGGTCGTCCCGCTTCTTGCCGGAGACCCGCAGCTGGTCGCCCTGGGTCTGGGACGAGACGCCCTTGAGCTTCAGGTCCTTCACGAATCGGTTGAGCCGGCGGGCGTGATCGGCGGAGATGCCCGCGTTGATGGTGATGGACTGGCGGACCGACCCCTTGGCTGCCTCCTCCACCTTTCCTGCGGCCAGCGCCTTGAGGGAGACCTGCCGCCGCACCAGCTTCTCCTCCAGCACCTGATGCAGGGCCCGGAGCCGGTCCTCGGTGGACGAGCGCAGCCGGAGCTCACGGTCGGCCACCTCGACGCTGGAATCGGTGTTCTTGAAGTCGAAGCGGGTCGAGGCTTCCCGGTTGGCCTGGTCGACGGCGTTGCGGACCTCCTGGAAGTCGACCTCGGAGACGATGTCGAAAGTCGGCATGCTCTCAAGCTATCGCCCGGTCGCGTTCCGGCTGCCCAGGCTGCCTGGGGAGTCAGGACGCTGCAGTATCGTGCCCAGCGCGGGTCGGTGCCCGAGTGGCCAAAGGGAGCAGACTGTAAATCTGCCGGCGTTGCCTTCGGAGGTTCAAATCCTCCCCGGCCCACAATTGGCTGGCCCGCGATGACGGGTCGACCGCTGCGCGGTGTCGCCGGGTCGTAGGGCTGCCGGGTAGAAGGTCCGCCGGGTCTAAGGTCCGGCGCCATGCGAAGGAGCGTCAACGTCCCAGGCTTGTGGCGGCTGCCCGCCTTCTCGCACGCGACCGTGGCCGGTGACCAGGTCTACGTCTCGGGCGCCCTGGGAACCGTGGGGGAATCCGGCGAGCTGGCGCCCGGAGGCGCCGGTCCCGAGACGCTCCAGGCGCTGCGCAACATCGAACGGATACTGGCGGAGTGCGAGGCGACGCTCGACGACGTCGTGAAGGTGAGCGTCTTCCTCACCGACATGACGACGGGACCGGCGATGAACGAGGCCTATCTCTCGGTCTTCTCCGGGGATCCGCCCGCCCGCATCACCGTCGGCGGCGTGGGTCTCGCCCTCGGCGCCGCGGTCGAGATGGACTGCATCGCCCATCGCCCCCCTGGTGCGTAGCTAGTTCCTTGTAACTAGTCGCACACCCCGAGCCAAGTCCCTCGGGCGAGTGAAAATGATCGATGCCGGTGAACAGTGGGTATGTCGGACAAGGAAAACCGGAAACAACACCGAAACAGGTCCATATGTTCTCCGTGCGCCGTGCCGCCATCCTGTCCGTCTTACCGATCGCCACAGCTCTCTTCGCCGCAGCACCAGCTGGACCCGCCACCGCAGCCGGCGCTTCGACTCCGGCCCAGTACCACCGCCCCATCCTGACCCTGGGCGCCAACCACTCCAGCAACTGGTCCGGCTACAACCAGGGGACCGTGGAGCAGGGGAGCAAGCTCTTCAATCAGATCTCAGGCGACTGGAACGTGCCCACGGCGACTCAGCACAAGGCCGGGGAGGCCGAGAACTCGTCGAACTGGATCGGCATCGGCGGGGGCTGTGTCGATGCCGGCTGCACGGTGACCGACGCCACCCTGATCCAGACCGGCACCGAGCAGGATGTCGCCGCCAACGGCACTGCAAGCTACTCGGCGTGGTGGGAGATCATCCCGTCGCCGAGCCTGACGATCAGCACCATGACCGTCCACCCCGGTGACCACATGCACGCCAACATCGCCGAGCTGGCGCCGTTCTCGGAGGTGTGGACGATCACCATCCAGGACGTCAGCACCGGTCAGTCGTTCACCCAGACGGTGCCCTACCCCTCGAGCCACCTGACGGCCGAGTGGATCACCGAGACCCCGACGCTCATCAGCACGAGTGGCACGAGCCTCGCCGCCATGCCCAACCTCTCGGGATCGACCTTCTCGGCGGCCAAGACGAACTCGGCCAGTGCCGGTCTGAAGCCCGCAGAGGAGATCCAGCTCGTGAACTCGAGCGGCCAGGTCCTGGCCACCCCGTCGGCACCAAACGGCACAGGCGATGGGTTCAGCGTCTGCACCTACGCCACCACCTGCTAGCGCCGTCCCACCGATTCGCCAACCTTCGTCGGCCCGGTCACTCTGACCGGGCCGACGTCGTTGTCGCCCGGGTGCGCGTTCGCCCCGTCGCGCTGGGGTAGCGTAACCTAACCGTAATGCGGGCGTCGGCCCCCGGCCGGTGCCAGCGAGGGCCGGATGTGGGCCTGGCTTGAGCTGACAGGGCGAGGGCGATGCGACAGCTGTGGGCGGATCCAGGACTCCGGGGACGACCGGGCGACACCGGTGCGCAGGCCGACGCGGCCTCCGACGCGCGAGCGCCCAGCCTCGTCCGCCCGGCGATCCTCGGCTTCCTCGCCACCACCGCCATCACCATCGGCGCGTCCCAGCCCGGCTCGCCCTTCAGCCTCAAGCAGCCCGGTGCCTGGTACTTCGGCATCCCCGATCCGGGCGGGCACGCCGCGGGGCTCCTGCTCAGCCTCGTGGCGGTCTTCGCCGGGATGATGGTGCTCTCCAGGGTCTGGTACGACCTCGCCCGAGCGCTCGACCGCCAGGGCGGCGTGCCGGTGAAGAAGCTGGCCGTCATCTTCGCCATCTGGGTCCTGCCGCTGCTCGTGGCGCCCCCGCTGTTCAGCCGGGACGTGTACAGCTACGCCGCCCAAGGGGACATGGTCACGCACGGGATCACGCCCTACCAGTACGGCCCCAGCACGCTGGGCGCAGGCCCGTACGTGACGAATGTGGACCCGCTCTGGGGCAACGCGCCCGCGCCCTACGGGCCGCTCTTCCTCCGGATCGACGGCATGCTCGTCACCATCACCGGCCACAACCCCCTGGCGACCGTGGTGGGCTTGCGCCTCCTCGCTCTGGTGGGCGTGGTCCTCATGGCCGTCTTCATTCCCAAGCTGGCCGAGTCCTGCGGTCGTGATCCGGCCGCCGCCTTCACCCTGGCCGTCCTCAATCCGATCACCCTCCTCCACCTCATCGGTGGCGCCCACAACGACGCCCTGATGCTCGGTCTCCTCGTCGCCGGCGTGGCCCTCGCCAAACGGGGAAGACCCGTGCTGGGCATCGTGGTCTGCACCCTGGCCGTCGCCATCAAGGTCCCGGCCGCGGTCGGCATCCT
>DASXYV010000299.1:0-5583 GCA_036502305.1 Acidimicrobiales bacterium | reverse complement strand
CCCGCCCGATCCGGTGACCGGGGTCTACGACCCCTTCGAGTCCCGCTGTGGCGACGCCCTGGTCGAGCTGGCCTCGACGTCGCTCGGAGCCGACGCCGACTACGACCGGGCCTCGATCGTGGTGCACTGCGAATCATCGGTGCTGGGCGGGGACCAGGGCTGGGCCGAGATCGAAGACGGCCCCGCCATCAGCGCCGAGACCGCTCGGCGTCTGGCCTGTGACTCCCGCTGGCAGCTCGTGGCCGAGGGGGAGGCCGGCCAGGCGCTCGGTCTGGGGCGCCGCACCCGCCAGGTCCCCCGGTGGCTGTCCCGCCAGCTGCGTCAACGAGACGGGGGCTGTCGCTTCCCCGGCTGTGGCCGCACCCGCTGGCTGCACGCACACCACTTACGCCATTGGGCCCAGGGGGGATCCACCGATCCGCCCAACCTGGTCATGCTGTGCGGCTACCACCATGGCTTGTTGCACGAGGGGGGCTGGCGCGTCGAGGGCCACCCCGACGAGGAGCTTCGATTCGTCCACCCCGGGGGCACGGCGCTGTCAACCCGACCGGTGCCCCTGCGGGCCGAGGTGCGGGCGCGCCTGCTGGCGTAGGACGACGCGGGAATGGACGATCAGCCGCCCTCGTTGGACAACCATGTGACCGCGACCGTGGTGGCTCCCGCATTTGGTGGCCCCGAGGTCCTCGCCTTGGTGGACGAGCCAATTCGAGACCCCGGTCCGGGTGAGGTTGTGCTCCAAGTCCGCGCTGCGGGAACGAATCCGGTCGACTACAAGATGTACAGCGGTTCGTTCGGACGGGATCCCGCGCAACTGCCGATCCGCCTTGGTCTCGAGGCCGCTGGGGTGGTCACCGCCGTGGGCGACGGCGCCGCGGGAGCGGACGGCCCTGTTCACGCCGGAGATGAGGTTATCGCCTTCCGTATCACGGGCGGTTATGCCAGCGAGGTCATCGTGCCGGGGTCAGCGGTGGTCCACAAGCCGTCGACGCTCTCGTTCGAGCAGGCCGGCGGGCTTCTGCTTGTCGGCGCGACCGCCGTCCATACCCTTCACGTGACGGGCGTCGGTGCGGGAGACACGGTCCTGATCCATGGAGCGTCGGGAGGCGTGGGCCTCATGGCCGTGCAGCTGGCGGTCAACCTCGGGGCCCGGGTCATCGCGACCGCCAGTGACGGACACCACGACTACCTGCTGCAGCTCGGCGCCGAGCCGGTTACCTACGGCGACGGGCTCGTCGAGAGGATCCGGGACCTCGCGCCTGATGGGGTCCAGGCCGCGATAGACACAGTCGGCACTACCGAGGCGATCGACGTCTCGATCGCCCTGGCCCCGGAGCGCGATCGGATAGCCACCCTGGTCGCTATTCAGCGCGGGTTCGAGCTCGGCCTCAAGGTGCTAGGGGGTGCACCCGGTGCCGACCCCGGAACCGAGATCCGAGCTGCCGCCCGCATCGAGCTGGTCGAGCAGGCCGATGCGGGCAAGCTTCAGGTTCTGGTGAGCGCCGCCTACCCCCTCGCGGACGCGGGAACTGCCCATCGCGCCCTGGCCGCAGGCCACACCCAGGGCAAGATCGTGCTCGTTCCCTAGCGCTCCCCCGCCAACGATCAGAGGTCGCGTCGAGCGCTACGAGTTAACCTCGGCGCCGGTGAGACGGGGGGCGCGGCGGGACACGGGGAGCGAGGCGACGGTCGCCATCGACCGGCGGGAGTTCCTCCGGCGCGCCGGTCAGGCTGCGGTGGCGGTTGGGGCCACTTCCCAGCTCGCATGGCTGGCCAGCTGCGGGAGCTCCACCTCCACCGCCAGCGGGTTGCGCACGCTGGCAGACAGCATCGACGGGCGGGTGGTGGCGCCGGGCGATCCCACGTACGGACGGGCCAGCCAGCTGTTCGATCCTCGGTTCGATGATGCTCGCCCACTGGCGATCGCCGAGTGCATGAGCTCTGGCGATGTCGAGAAGGCCGTGCGATGGGCGACAGGCCACGGGATTCGGCCCATCCCGCGCAGTGGAGGCCACAGCTACGGCGGCTACTCGACCGGTGATGGCCTCGTCATCGACGTGACCGGGCTGAACCGCGTGTCCGTCGACCGGAATCGAGGGACGGCCACGGTCGGCGCCGGCTCCCACCTGATCGACGTGTACGCGGCCCTGGCCGCCCACGGCACCGCCATACCAGCGGGGTCCTGCCCCACCGTCGGCCTGGCTGGGCTCGCCTTGGGCGGCGGCATCGGTCTGAGCTCGCGAAAGCTCGGGTTGACCTGTGACCAGCTCACCGCAACAGAGCTGGTGACCCCCTCGGGGCAAACGGTCTCTTGCAACGACCGATCCCACCCGGAGCTGTTCTGGGCCTGCCGAGGCGGAGGCGGCGGCAACTTGGGCGTGTCGACCTCGTTCACCTTCAGGCTGTACCCGGTGAGAAGGGTGGCCGTCTACCAGACTCAGTGGGGCTGGGAGCATGCCGCCGCGGTGTCCGACGCCTGGCAGCGGTGGGCTCCATCGGCCCCCGACGAGCTCTTCTCGATCTGCAAGCTGAACAGCGGTGGCCCGCAGGCGAAGCCACCCCAACCAGTGGTGACGTCCTTCGGCCAGTACCTGGGCTCGGAACAGCAGCTCGCGGCGACGCTCGGGCCCCTCTTGGCGGCGGCGCCGCCGGCGACGCACCAGGTCTCAACCATGTCGTTCCTCGACGCCCAGCGCCTGTGGGCCGGTTGCACCGGCACAGTCGGGCAGTGTCACCTCCCCAACCAGGTCCGAGGCGGCACGCTCGACCGATGGGCGTACAAGGCCAAGTCCGACTACGTGGCGACACCCCTGCCTCCGGCGGCGATCGACACCATGGTGCGCTGGGTGGAGGCCTGGCCGGCCAGCGCCGACACGATGGGCGGTGGGATCCAGATGGACTCCTACGGCGGTGCCATCAACAGGGTGGCGCCTGGCGCGACAGCGTTCGTGCATCGCGACTCGCTCTTCTCCTGCCAGTATCTGGCCTTCTGGCTGCCACGCCAGGCGGCATCGGCCGAGGCCCCGAGTCTGAGGTGGATCGACAGCTTCTACGCCGACATGCGGCCGTACGTGTCGGGGTACGCCTACCAGAACTACATCGACCCTGAGCTCGGCGACTGGCCGCACGCCTACTACGGCTCGAACCTGGCCCGCCTGACCGACGTGAAGCGTGCCTACGACCCGGGCAACGTGTTCCAGTTCGCCCAGAGCATCCCGAGCTGAGCGCGCACTTCGACACCGGTCAACCGAGCGCCTCCTCGGCGTCCGCACCTGCGCCGTGGTCGTCGGGTCCCCAATGACCGAGCGATCCGGGCACGACCGCCTCCGGGCCGGTGAACGAGCGGGCCCGGTCACCACTGCGCGCCAATACCGCTCGAACCGCTCCGGTCAGCGGCACCGTCAGCTGCGACGGAAGGCCGACCCCATCGCGCAGGCACTCCTCGATCCGCCGCTCGGGCAGAAAGATCGGCGAGGCCATGCGGGCCCGCTCGATGTCGGCACGACCATCGTCAGTGACCCCGTGGGACCCGTTCGGCGTCGTCGCCGCGCTCGACCCCACGAGGGCCGCCAAGGCGGCTACCAGCTCGGCCCGCGAGCGGCGGGAGCGGGGCGCCCGGTTGACGACGGGGACGACGCGGTGGCCGGAGACGCCGATACCGAGCACGTCACCGACGACTCTCGACAGAGAATGGATGCCCTTCATGCCGGGTCCGCCCACGACCAGCACGACGTCCGCCTCGCGCATCGCCGTCCGGCTCATGACGTTGCGCTCCTCGACGTCGAGAGAGCCCCCGTCCCGTTCGCCCTCGACGTCGGCTTCCACGTCGGCGACGACCGTGGCGAACGTGTGCCGCAAGCTGGCGAACGCCGCTTCGAACGCACGCGGGCGTAGCGCGGCCCACGCCGACGACCGTCGCAGCCCGAGGAGCAGGTGGTAGCCGCGCTCCTCGACGAGGAAGGTGAGGGCCATGACGGTGTCGCCACCCGGTTGTCCGTTGCGATGCGCCTCCACCAGCTCCTGCACGCCCGGGACGATGTCGCCCGCGTCGTGCAGCATCGACTGCTCGCCATGGCGGGCGAGATCGGCCAGGATTACGGGACCATTCTCGGTCGCGCCCCCCACCTTGCGCTCGGCGAGTCCCTGGGAGAGGGCGATGGCGACCGTCGAGGCGCCAGTCCCGCCCGGACCACAGACGGCGACCACCGTGCCGCCAGAATTGTCGCTCGCCGCGCCGTCGACGGTCCCGGGCACATATTCCCCGATGGCGATGGCGGCGGCGTGCGCGGCCAGCGCCCTGAGCAGCTCTTCCCGGTCGAAGCCGTCGAAGAGGACCGCGTCGGCTCCCAACGCCAGCCAGTCGCTCCGATGACGCCGGTCCTCGACCACGAGTGTCGGGCACCTCGCCCGGTTCATCTCGTCGAGGAGGTCCCGGTCAAGGGCTGCGACCCTCGAGTCCACCATCGCAGCAGAGAAGGCGCGACCTGAACCCAACCGGGCCCGCAGTTCCTCGGCCGACAGGCACTTGACCAATTCCACCGGTATCGAGGACGCATGCGCCCACTGGGCGACGGTGCGGAACCACGCGGCCCGAGGATGGGCCAGCCCGAGAATGACGTACCGGTCGCCGGGCATGAGCTACCTCGACCCCGTTGCCGGAGCCTCGGCGTCTCGCCCAATGACGGCTGGGTCGAAGGACATGCGCGTCGGGTCAGTTTCCGGCCGCGGTCGACGGGTCGCGATAGGTCCCGGTGTCGGTGGCGCTGCCGGCGCCGGTCGAGCGGACGAGCATCACCTGACCAGCATCCACGGCGTGGGCGACGGCCAGGCTGTCGGCCGACCGGGCCAACCCGAGGGTGATGGTCTCGCTGGCGCCTCCCGCAGGATCGAGGGTGGAGGCCGCGTCGCTGCGGGCGACGACCCTGGCCTGGCGCACGACGGCGACCGTGGAGGCGTCGGCGCCGCTCCCGTAGGTCACCAGGACGTCGACCAGGTCCCCCACCTGGAGCGTCCCGTCGACGGCGCGGGCTGCGGCGATCGGGAACGAGAGCTGGCGGTCGCCGGTCGCGTTGTTGCCGGCCACGACCGAGCTGGCCTGGATGAGCTCGCCCGAGTGAACCGGTCCCACCACCAGGGCGCCCACGAGACGAGCGGGATCTCGAAAGGCGAGCTGACTTCCGATCGTCGGCGAAAGGACCATCGGCGCCGTGGCCAGATCAGCTGACGCGATGCGCTGGCCGACCGTGAGCGTGTGCCGGGCGACGACGTAGGTCACGCCGTGCTGGCTCGTGGCGCCGGTGTAGGCAGCGAAGATCCCCACCGCGGCGGCGGTGACCAGGAAGCCACCGACGACTGCCCTTCCCCCCGGCAGCGGCCGGCGGCGGCGAAGCGGACGAGCTCCGTCGGCGGCGGCCGCGACGCCGTCGCCGCCCTGGCCCGCCGTCCTGCGCTCGATCGTGACCACGACGGTGATCCCTCCCAGCTGGATGTGGCGGCAGCATACGGCGGGGTCTCGATGTGTTTCAACTCTCTACATGTGGTTCAGTGCAACTGAGCACTTCATGCTGTATGATGTTGTTTGATGGA
>DASXYV010000298.1:0-7620 GCA_036502305.1 Acidimicrobiales bacterium | reverse complement strand
GCCACCAGCTCGGCGTCGCCCTGGACGACGCGGTTCGCCCCCTGCGCCTGGAGCTGGGACAGAAGGGGGCCGAGCACCTCGTCGCTGGGAGCCGAGATCTGGATGCGGGCCCGGCTGACGTCCCGATTGGTCTTGCCGATGTCCACCGACTGGACCTCGTAGTCGGCGCCCGCGGCCAGCACCAGGTCCATCACCTTGGCCAGGATCAACGAGTCGATGATGTGACCCTCGATCTCGACCGTCTCGGTCGCCGGCGCCATCGGCGTCAGCGTACCCAGGCCCCCGGGCGTCGCTGGGCGTCGGCCTGCCGCTCGACCCCGCCAACGAGGTGGACCAGGATGGAGGTCATGGCGAGCTTCGATCCCTGGGAAGCCACGCTCGAACGACTTGACGACGCAGCCAAGCTGGCCGGGCTCGACTCGGACATTCACCGTCTGCTGCGCACGCCCCGCCGGGTCCTCGAGGTCGCCGTGCCCGTTCGAATGGACGACGGGCGGGTCGAGGTGTTCATCGGTTGGCGGGTGCACCACGACACCACCCGGGGCCCGGCCAAAGGGGGGATCCGCTTCCACCCCGACCTGGACGCGCGGGAGGTGGTCGCCCTCGCCGCCAACATGACCTTCAAGACGGCGGTGGTGAACATTCCGTTCGGCGGGGGCAAGGGCGGTGTGCGCTGCGACCCTCGACGCTTCTCCGAGGGTGAGCTCGAGCGCCTCACCCGCCGCTACGCCACCGAGATCTCGCCCATCCTGGGTCCCGACCGGGACATCCCGGCACCCGACGTCAACACCGACGGCCGGGTCATGGCGTGGCTGATGGACACCCTGTCGACGATGTGGGGGGGCGGCGCCAACCCCGGGGCGGTGACGGGCAAGCCGCTTTCGATCGGCGGAACGCGCAGCCACTCCGGTGCCACCGCGTCGGGGGTGCTCGCCTGCACGCGGGCCGCGTTCACCGAGCTGGACATGGGTTTCGTCGGCGCCCGGGCGGTGCTGCAGGGTTTCGGCAAGGTGGGCGGTCCGCTGGCCTTCCTGCTGTCGTCGGGCGGGATGCGGGTCATCGGGGTGAGCGACCTCGGGGGCGCGGTGTACAACCCGGGCGGGCTCGACCCCTCGGCGCTGGCCAACCACGTAGACCTCCACGGCACGGTGGCCGGGTTCGACGCCGGTGATCCGGTCGAGCCCGATGACCTGTGGGAGCTCGAGTGCGAGCTCGTGGTCCCTGCGGCGCTGGAAGGCGCCGTGGACGAGCAGGTCGCCGCCCGCCTGGGGGGCAAAGTCGTCGTCGAGGCGGCCAACTCGCCGACCACGCCCGAAGCCGACTCGGTCCTGGACCGTCGCAACATCGTCGTGGTGCCCGACATCCTGGCGAATGCCGGCGGGGTCACGGTGTCCTACTTCGAGTGGGCCCAGAGTCGCCAGGGCTTCGCGTGGGAGGAGGGGCTGGTCGCCAACCGCCTGCGGGCCAGCATGGACAACGCCTTCACCTCGGTGTGGGCCAGGGCCGACGCGCTCGGCGTATCGTTGCGACGGGCCGCCTACGTGATCGCGGTCGAGCGCGTGGCCGAGGCCATCTCCGCCCGTGGCCTTTTTCCCTGACTTCCCCCGGGGAAGGTGACGCGGGTGTCAGAGAAGGGTTGACGGCTGTGTTAGGTATGCCTAATACTTAGGTAGACCTGAGCTCTGCTCTTGCCCGCCGCATCGGGAGTGTGTCGTGCCTGCTGGTGAAGTCTTTTTGCTCGGGGCAGTAGCCGGACTCACCATCTTCCTCGGCCTACCCGTCGGACGACTGCGGCAGGTTAGCCCCAGCCTGCGGGTGCTTCTCAACGCCATCGCCATCGGCATCCTCATCTTCCTGCTTTGGGACGTCCTGTCGAAGGCGGTGGAGCCGGCGCAGACCTCGCTCCAGTCGGCGGTCGACCACCACGGCTCGTGGTGGGCGTTCGTCGGCCCGTGCGCCACCTTCGTCAGTTGCCTGGCCGTCGGCCTCCTCAGCCTGGTGTACTACGACCGCTGGGCCGGCCAGCGGGCGGAGCGGCGGCGCTTCGGACCGGGCGCCGCCTCGGTGGCGGAGCTCTCCCAGCCTCGGGCGACGATCGCGCGCTCGGGCGAGAGCCTGGCCGTGCTCATCGCCGTCGGCATCGGCCTCCACAATCTCTCCGAGGGGCTCGCCATCGGGCAGTCGGCGGCGAGGAACGAGGTGAGCCTGGCCCTCGTCCTGATCATCGGCTTCGGGTTGCACAACGCCACCGAAGGCTTCGGCATCGTGGCTCCGATGGCCGTGGAGGGCACCCGGCCCAGCTGGGCCTTCCTCGCGCTGTTGGGACTGGTTGGCGGCGGGCCGACGTTTGTCGGCACCGTGGTCGGGCGCTCGTTCGTGAACGAGACGCTGTTCGTCGCCTTCCTCGCGCTGGCTGCCGGGTCGATCCTGTACGTGGTGATCCAGCTGTTGAACGTGGCCCACAAGATGGGCCACAAGGAGATGCTCATGTGGGGCATCCTCGGTGGGCTCGTGGCCGGGTTCGCCACCGACTTCGTGCTGACGGCCGCCGGCGTCTGAGCCTGGTCCTCGAATGAGCACGGCGGTGCAGATTCCTGCCGGCGCGTGCGTCCTCGACGCCGACCTGGCCGGGCCCGACTCACCGGTGGCCGTGGTCGCCTTCGCGCACGGGAGTGGCAGCAGTCGCCACAGCCCCCGCAACCGGTCGGTCGCGACCGTCCTCCAGGAGGCGGGCCTGGCGACGCTGCTGGCCGACCTGCTCACGCCCGAGGAGGAGCAGGCGGACCTGCGCACCGGCCATCTGCGCTTCGACATCGGCCTCCTGGCCGATCGCCTGGTGGCCATCTCCGACTGGCTGGCGGAGGAGCCCACCACGTCCGCGCTGCCAATTGGCTTCTTCGGTGCCAGCACCGGTGGCGCCGCCGCCCTGGTCGCCGCGGCCCGCCGGCCGCAGGATGTCTCGGCCGTGGTCTCCCGTGGCGGCCGCCCCGACCTGGCCGGGGCCGACCTCGGCGCGGTGCGAGCGCCGACCCTGCTGATCGTCGGCGGGCGTGACGACGTCGTCCTCGGTCTCAACCAACAGGCGCTCAGTGAGCTGCGGGGCGAGAAGCGGCTCGAGGTCGTTCCCGGGGCGTCGCATCTGTTCGAGGAGCCTGGCGCGCTCCAGACGGTCGCGGGGCTGGCTCGGGGCTGGTTCCTCGATCACCTCCCGAAGGTCGCCTGACAGGCTCGAACACACGTTCGACTACCACGCGGGACGGACCTAGAATCCAGGTTCTATGCCCTTGGCCGAGCTCGCCCGGCGGGTACGTCCCGTGTCCCTGGCCGGCGAGCAACGGCTGGAGGTGGCCCCTGCCCTGTCGGGGCTGATTCCCGGCGGGGGGATCCGGCGGGGAACCACGACCACCGTGGCCAGCGGGCCGGCGGGAGGTGCCACCTCGCTGGCCCTGGCCCTCTTGGCTCGGGCCACGGTCGAGGGGTCGTGGTGCGCGGCGGTGGGCCTTCCCGATCTGGGCCTGGTGACGGCGGCCGAGCTCGGGGTCGACCTGTCCCACCTCGCCCTGGTCCCGGCTCCGGAGGATCGATGGATGACGGTGGTGGCTGCGCTGCTCGACGGCGTCGACGCCGTCCTCTTCCGTTCCCCACGCCGGGTGCGGCCCCCCGACATCCGTCGCCTCGCCGGCCGGGCCCGGGAGCGAGGAGCTGCGTTGGTGGTCCTGGCCGGCGGGGCGGGGGCGGGCGACCGGTCGGAGCCGACGAGGGCCTGGCCAGGGGTGACCGACATGGGCCTGGCCGTGACGGCCAGTCGGTGGACCGGTCTCGGTGAAGGTCACGGATGCCTGCGGGGCCGCCTGGTCGAGGTGGTGGCCGAGGGCAGGGGAGCGGCGGCTCGACCGGTCAGGGCCCGCCTGTGGCTGCCGTCCCCCGACGGTGAGGTGGCCCTCGAGCAGGAGGTCGCGGTGGAGCCGGCGCCGGCCGGTGCTGAGGGTGCGCCGGCCGCGGCTGTGGGTTGAACGATGGCGACTCGCACGTTGGTGGTGTCCTGTCCCGACTGGCCGGTGACGGCGGCCGGCGTTCCGGCTGACATCGCAGCCGCCGTGGTGGTTGCCAATCGAGTGGAGGCGGCATCGGTGGCAGCCAGGGCCGAGGGTGTCCGGGTCGGTCTGCGCCGTCGCGAGGCGCAGAGCCGGTGTCCCGGTCTGGTGGTCATCGAGCGAGATCCGGGTCAGGAGGTTCGCTCCTTCGAACCCGTGGTGACGGCCGTCGAGGCCTTCGGGCCGAAGGTGGAGGTGTCACGGCCGGGCACCTGCGCCATTCCCACCCGGGGGCCGGCTCGGTACTTCGGTGGGGAGGAGGCCCTGGTCGATCGGATCGGCGCGGCGGTATCGAATGCGATCGCAGGGCTGTTGCCGACCGCGCCCACTGGCCGGGCCAGTCCCTACTGGGGGGTCGGCATCGCCGACGGTCACTTCGCCGCCACCTTGGCCGCCGGTCCGGGCGTCATCGTGGCGCCTGGGCAGAGCGCGGCGTTTCTGGCCGACTTCCCGGTGGCCGTCCTCGAGCGGCCAGGCCCGGCCCGGGAGGCCTGCCCGACAACACAGCTGACCGACCTCCTGGCGCGCCTCGGCATCCGCACCCTGAGCCAGCTGGCCACCCTTCCGACGGCGGACGTGCTGGCCCGCTTCGGGCCCGAGGGAGCCCTGGCCCAGCGCCTGGCGCAGGGCCTCGACGAGCGCCCTCTGGCCGGGCGGGAGCCACCTCCGGACCTGGTCGTCTCGGTGGAGCTCGATCCACCGGTCGACCGGGTCGACACGGCCGCGTTCGCGGCCAGGACCCTCGCCCAGGACCTGCACGGGCGTCTGGTCCGACTGGGAATGGCCTGTCACCGGTTGCGGATCGAGGCCGAGACCGAGCACGGCGAGCACCTGAGCCGCCTGTGGAGCCATGACGGCCCGTTCGCTCCTGCCGATATGACAGAACGTGTGCGCTGGCAGCTCGACGGCTGGTTGAGCGGCACCGCCGCCGCCCGGCCGACGGCAGGCCTCACCCTGCTACGGCTGCTGCCCGACGAGGTGGTCCCCGATCAGGGACGGCAGCTCGGCTTCTGGGGCGGCGAGGCCGGGGTCGACGAGCGCACGGCCCGAGCCCTGGCCCGCGTGCAGGGCCTGCTCGGGCCGGAGGCGGTGGTCACCGCCGTGCTGGTCGGCGGCCGCAGTCCCACCGAGCAGGTCCGGCTGGTGCCATGGGGCGAGCCGGGCCCGGGAGGCCGGCCCGAGAGCACAGCCGGCCAACCGGGGGAGGGCGCAGGGACGGCACCACCTTGGCCCGGGAGCGTGCCGCCTCCCGCTCCCGCCGTCGTGCACGGCCGGTCGCTCGTCGCCGAGGTCGTCGACGGCGACGGCCGGGCCATCGAGGTGACGGGGCGGGGCGTGGTCAGCGCCGTCCCGGCGCGGTTGTCGGTGGCCGGTGGGCCCTGGATCGAGGTGGCGGCCTGGGCGGGCCCGTGGCCGGCCGACGAGCGATGGTGGGACCCCGCCGCCCACCGTCGACGGGCCCGACTCCAGGTGGTGCTGGCCGACGGCTGCGCCCACCTGCTGGCGCTGGAAGCGGGCTGCTGGGGCGTCGAGGCTTCCTACGACTGAGCGTTGACCTCCGTTGCGCGCTCAGATCCGGTGCGGTGGGGGAACGCCGCTCGGTGCCGTCACCGCGCTGGCGACCGGCGCGCTGTGCACCGCGGGCGCAGCCCTCTTGCTGTTGCCCTCATTGACGATGGGCTGGGCCAGCAGGAACAGGCTGGTCATGGTGTAGGCCACCATGGCGAAGATCCACGGCCACTCCGAGCGCTCGGCCTGGACCCTGGTGCGGGCGACGCCGACGAGGTGGCGGTGGGCGATGAACACTGCGGCGATGTGCACGGCGATGATCAGCGCCACCTGGAGATACCAGATGACGCCCGACGGCACGGGCTGCTTGTGCACCACGTAGGAGTCGTTGAACGGAGCGGGCAGCCACTGCAGCGTGCCGGTCGGGTTGCCCACGAGCGGGATGAGCAGCTGGCCGTTGACCAGCAGGTACTGGAAGTTGTGCGCGACCAGGTAGCCGAACGAGATCGGCAGCAGGGAGGGAAGCAGCTGACCGATCGTCTCCCGCACGGAGAGGTCGAGCCCGCCCACGTCGCGCACCCCACGCGCGAAGAGGCCGAAGACCGTCCACGCCAGGCCGACCAACACCGCGAAGGCGACGATCGCAACGAAGATGTAGCCCGCCGAACCGACCGTGAAGCCATGGGGGAGCTGCCCCTGGAACCGCTTCCACGCCGGGATGCTCAGCAGCCCGTCGAAGGTCACCGACATGAGCATCAGGAACACGAACGTGATCCTGCTGATCGACGACTCGAAGGGTTGGTCCACGCCACCGAGGAACCCCCGTCGGCCCGGCCTTCCGAACCGCCAGTACCCGAGCCGCCCCCAGGTCGCCCACAGCACTGAGAACATCTCGCCCCGCTCGAGCCACGCCTCGGCCCCGAACAGCAGGCCGCCCACGGCGCTGATCAACGCGTAGACGATCAGCGCCACCGCGGTCACGATCGGTCTGGTCGCCCAGCCGTTGTAGATCAGCTCGCCGCCGGCGACGAGGAAGAAGATCAGCGTGGCGGGCCAGAAGCCGAGCCACCTCGGCCATGTGAGGCGCGGGCCGCCGATGAGCCGCCGGCGTAGGTCGGAGCGATCCACCACCCTGGCGATGGTCGCGAACGGATTGATCCACGGCGTCCAGTCGCCGACGATCCCGCAGGAGATCGGCACAGCGATCCAGACGATCAGCCAGAACATCGTGGGCAGGATGTTCTCGGCGATCTCCTGCGATCCGTAGATGCCGGCGTAGAGCAAGAAGGCGAGGATCAGCAGACCGAGGCCGCCGAGCAGTGGTCGGTGCGGCACGATGTAGCCACCGTCCCCAGTCGTCGGCCCATCGGCCGGAGCCACCTCGCGTTGCACCACGAGCAGGAACGACACGAACACGACCGCGGCCCCGCCCAGGATGAACAGGTACAGCGGAACCGGAAGGTCGTACCGAGCCCCGAAGGCGTGGGCGAGGATCAGGGTGGGGGAGGGCATGGGCGGATCCGATGGTAGCTAACGGCGGAACAGCCTCACGGCGAAGAGCAGCAGGCCGATCACCACCAGGACCGCCGCCACGGCGATGGCGGCACGGACCCCGCCGCTGAGCCCGCCGCCGCCCCCCGGCAACAGCACCAGGGCGAAGTCACCGAGCTGGTCGGAGTCGGCGGCGTGGAAGCCGGTGCCGGGGACCTGGGTCGGCAACGGAGACCATCGGCCGGCGCTGAAGCGGTCGATGACCGTCCTGCCGCTGACACCGGTGCCGCGCAGGAACACGGTGACGTGCTTGCCCGGTCGGACGGCGACGGGAGCCCCTCCCGGGGGTGTCACCGCCGTCCGGTAGACGTTGCCGTCCAGCCGGCCGTTGGGGATGGGGACCGCCGGGGGAACCGGCGTGATCGTGATCGTCAGGCTCTGCACTCCCGGCGGGATGGCGAGGGCGTTGGGATCGGCTTGCAGCTCGGCCTGCGGCGGCGACTCGTTGGTGTTGGCGATGAACGGC
>DASXYV010000297.1:0-3594 GCA_036502305.1 Acidimicrobiales bacterium | reverse complement strand
GTTCCACGTCGGCGGCCTGCTCGGTCTGCTCATGAGCCTCTACTCGGGTCACACCACGGTCATCCAGCCCCGGTTCGACGCCGGCGGCTGGCTCGATCTGGTCCAGCGCCACCGGGTGAGCGCCGCCTTCGTGGTGCCCACGATGCTGGGGCGCATCCTCGACCACCCCGACTTCGCGGGTAGCGACCTGGGATCCCTACGATCCCTCGCCTACGGCGCGGCACCGGCTTCCCCCGATCTCGTGACCCGGGCGACCGAGGCGCTGCCGGGTGTCGCCTTCTCGAATGTCTTCGGCCAGACGGAGACCCTGGGCGCGTACACCGCGCTCTCCGCCGACGACCACCGCGACCCCGTGCGCCGGACGTCCGTCGGGCGACCCCTTCCGGGCATCCAGCTGCGCGTCGTGGACCCCGACTCGGGCGAGGATGTGCCCGGCGGGGAGCCGGGCGAGCTCTGGGTCCTCTCGGAGCAGAACGTCGCTCCCGGCTGGCTGCGAACCGGCGACCTGGCCCGCGTCGACCCGGCCGGGTACGTGTTCCCGGTCGGTCGCCTCTCGGACACCATCAACCGCGGCGGGGAGAAGCTGGGGCCCATCGAGGTGGAAGACGTGCTGCGGGCCCATCCCGCCGTGGCCGACGCCGCCGTGGCCGCCCTCCCCGACGCCGACCTGGGCGAGCGCGTCGGGGCCGCGGTCGTGGCGCGCCAGGCGGTGAGCCCCGAGGAGCTTCGAGCGCATTGCCGCCAACATCTCGCCCGCTTCAAGGTGCCGGACACGGTCGTCCTGGTCGACCAGATTCCCTACGACGACCTCGGAAAGGTGCGCCGCCGGTCGCTGGCGACGATGATCACGGACAGCACGGAGAGGAGCCCCTGATGCTGTTCCTGCACGAGGTGCACCGGGTCAAAGGAGCCGAGGAGGATGCGTTCGAGGCCGTCTGGCGCGACGACTGGATGCCTCGTCTCGCCGACGAGAAGGACGCGCGCGTCCTGTGGTACCTGAACCAGGCGCACGGCGCCGGTCCCTCGTACACGGTGATCACGATCACGGCCATCCGCGACGGCGCGGCGTGGGAGCGGCTGGCCCGTCGGGTGCAGGGTGGGGATCTCGCGACCCTCGTGGCCGAGCAGGACCGTCTCCGCCACGCGGTCGACGCCAAGCTCCTGCTGCCCGTGCCGTGGTCGGCGATGCAGGAGGTCGACCTGAGCGCGGTGCCCGCCGACGGCGCCACCCACGAGCTGAGCCTCTACATGGAGGACACGGGTTGGCCCTCTGCTCCCCTCGGGGAGTACGTCGAGTTCTGGGGCCGGACCTACTACCCCGCCATCATGGACCGACCACCCGACGAGCGCCTGCTCGACATCCAGGCCAGCTTCCAGGTCGCCCACGGTGCCGGCCGCCGGCCCGAGGCGATCCTGATGCAGAAGGTCGTCGACAACGACCGCCTGCTCGCCCTCCTCGCCCACGAGACTCGCCCCGAGCACCGCCGGCCGGGCACCTTCATGCACGACGCCCTCGCCTACCGCGACCAGTGGGAGAGCAGGCTGCTGCGCACGAGCAGCTGGTCCCCGCTGTGGTGACCGTGATCTAGCGTGGGGAAGTCGGCTGGGTGCGTGTCGCCTGGTCCACCTTCCGGACATGGACGAGGACTTTCGGCGCGGCCGCGGCAGGGCGCGGGACTGGAGCGAGGTGCGCTCGCTCTGGCTCGCGGTCGCCGTCGTCGCCCTGGTGGTGGTGGGCGTCGGCGCCCTGCGCCTGCGGAGCGGGACCGATTCCCGCCGCGTGGTGCTCCCTACGGCTCAGGTCGGGCCCGGGACGACGGCGCCCGTCGTCACCTCCGCCCCGCCGCCTCCGTCCACCCCCGCGCCTCCGCCCAGCACCGCGCCTCCTCCCACCACAGCGGCGCACCTAGGGCTTCCGGTCACCGCCGTCGGTGACTCGGTGACGATCGACATCCAGCCCTACCTCGCTGCCCTGGTGCCCGGCGTCGCGGTCGACGGCGCGGTCAGCAGACAGTGGGAAACGGGGGTGAACATCCTGTCCGGCCTGCGGGCCCGCGGACAGCTCCGTCCCGAGGTGATCGTGGGGCTCGGGATCAACGGGGGGGTCACCCCGGCACAGTTCGACACCATGATGCGAGCGGTGGCCGGCGCCAGGCGGGTCGTCTTCACCACCGTGCGCCTGCCGAGGTCGTGGCAGGACCAGACCAACGCCACGCTGCGCGACGGCGTGGAGCGGTACCCGGGCACGGCGGTCCTGGCCGACTGGTACACCCTGAGCGCCAACCACCCGTCGTGGTTCGCACCCGACGGCGTCCACCTCCAGACGGCCGGGGCCCAGGCCATGGCCTCGCTCATCGCCGGCTCCCTTTAGAGTCACCCGGCGATGGACGGACAGCAGTTCCTCGGGCTCCAACCGACCGACGACCCCAACCGGTGGCTCCTCCCGGTGGTGCCCGCCGTCCTGAGCGGCGTCGGCGCCCTCTTCGGCGGGTGCGGGTTGGCCGCCGCCATGGAGGCCATGGAGGCCACCACCGGTCGGCAGACGATGTGGGCCACCGCGCAATACCTGTCGTTCGCCCGCCCGCCCGCCATGGTGAGCATCGAGGTGGTGGCCATGGTCGTCGGGCACCAGACCAGCCAGGCTCGGGCGATCGGCCGGGTGGGAGACGAGGAGATCTTCACCGTCAACGCCGCTCTCGGCGTCCGCCCGTCAGAGCTCCAGGGACAGTGGGCGGCCCGCCCGCAGGTGCCGCGCCCCGAAGACTGCCCGTCGCGGGTACTGGACGGCCGCCACGAGGCCACGATCATGCAGCGCCTCGACATTCGCCTGGCCGACGCCAGGCCGATGGACCAGCTGGAGGGGCCCAGCACCGACGGCCGGTCCTCACTCTGGGCCCGCCTGGACGGCCTCACGTCGAGCACCACGACCCTGGCGATCCTGGGAGACTTCGTGCCCTTCGGGATCAGCCAGGCCATCGGACAGTGGGCGGGCGGCACCAGCCTCGACAACACCATCCGCGTGGCCCGGCGAGTGCCCACCGAGTGGGTGCACCTCGACATCCGAGTGCAGGCGGTAGCCGACGGATACGGCCACGGCCTGGTCCACCTGTGGGCCGAGGACGGCACGCTCCTTGGCACCGCGAGTCAAACGGCCGTCGTGCGCCAGTGGCGAGCCGAAGGGCGGTAACGAAGCGGCACCGCCTCGGCGCCGCTCCGTCTAGATGCGCCCCCAGGATTTGTCGGTGACACCGGTCTCGTAGCACTCGAGGAGGTGCTGCAACCAGGCGGCGCTGTCGTCCAGCCCGCCGGGGCGGTTGCGGGCCAGCCACAGTTGGCGGTGACGCTCGATCAGGGGGCGCAACCCGAGGGCCAGCTCCGCCCGCTGCCCCTCCGGGACCGACGACAGCCGCCCGTCTTCCCCGAGGCGGGCTCTGGCGTCGCGGCACAGCAACATCACGAGGGCGGCGGCTGTGCCCAGCTCGTCGATGACGAGGCTGGCGTCCGGCCGCCGGAGCCGGGAGCGCCCGAGCCGCTCGAGCGAGGCCTCGAGCGACTCCTCGACGCCACGCAGGTCCTCGATGGTCATCCCCGCGC
>DASXYV010000296.1:0-1804 GCA_036502305.1 Acidimicrobiales bacterium | reverse complement strand
GTCGTCCCGCGCGCCGACGCACAACGACGGAGACGGCAAGCCCGTGCCCTCCCGCTCGGCGACGACCGAGGAGCTCGTCGCTCTGGCAGCAGCGGTGCGCGACCACCCCGGTCCGACGCTCGAGTTCATCCCGACGGTCGGGGCCTTCCAGGACGAGCACATGGACCTGATGGCCTCGCTCTCCCTCGCCGCCAACCGCCCCCTCAACTGGAACCTCCTCGCCGTCACCTCCCAGAACCCCGACGGCGCGGCCAATCAGCTGCGGGCGTCGGACTACGCCGCCGAGCGGGGAGCCAGGGTCATCGCCCTGGCCGTGGCCGACCCGGTCGAGGTCCGCCTCACCTTTCTCTCCGGCTTCATCCTCGATGCCCTGCCGGGCTGGTCGTCGACCATGAGCCTGCCGCCGGCCGAGAGGATCAAGGCGCTCAGCGACCCCGACGAGCGTCGCCGTCTCCGGGAAGGGGCCGCATCCCCCGACGCCGGGATGCTGCGCACCATGGCCAACTGGAAGACCATGCGCATCGCCGAGACCTTCTCGCCCGACAACGACGGACTGTCCGGGCGGCTCGTGGGCGACATCGCCGCCGAGCGCGGCGAGGATCCATTCGACACCCTTGTCGACATCGTCGTGGCCGATGAGCTGCGCACCGGTCTGCTCCTGCCCGCGCGCGGCGACGACCCCGAGAGCTGGCGACTGCGCGCCGATCTCTGGCGTGACCCGAGAGTGGTCATCGGGGCGTCGGACGCCGGCGCCCACCTCGACATGCTGGCCACCTTCATCTACACGACGTCGCTCGTCGGGCCGTCGGTCCGCGACCGTCAGCTCCTCCCCCTGGAGGAGGCCGTCCACCTGATCACCGACGTCCCCGCCCGCCTCTACGGCATCAGGGACCGAGGCCGCATCGCCGAGGGATGCCACGCCGACGTCGTCGTCTTCGACGAGGATCGTGTCGCACCCCATCCGGTGGCCACCCGGTTCGACCTGCCGAGCGGCGCCGGCCGGCTCTACGCCGAGGCCGACGGCATCGAGCACGTGCTGGTGAACGGCACCGAGATCCTGGGCCCGGACGGCCTCGGCGACCAGCGGCCAGGAACGCTGCTGCGCTCGGGTCGCGACACCGACACCGTGGAGGTGCCCGGCGGCCATGGGTGACGACAAGACACGGGTGCCGGTGATCGAGGGCTGGTTCACCCTGGACGAGGACCGGCCCCAGCTCCTCGGCAGCCGGTGCTCGTCGTGCGGCGCCCGCTTCTTCCCGAAGACCCCCGCCTGTCGCAGCCCCGACTGCGGCCACGGCGAGCTCGAGGAGGTACCGCTGAGCCGCACCGGCCGCGTGTGGTCGTTCACCGACAACCGCTACCAGCCACCGCCGCCCTACGTGGCTCCCGAACCGTTCGAGCCCTACGCCATCGCCGCCGTCGAGCTCGCCGACGAGCGCATGGTCGTGCTGGGCCAGCTCGTGCCCGGCGCCGACGTGGCCGCGCTCGGCGTGGGCTCGGAGATGGAGCTGGCGCTCGGGACCCTCTACGAGGACGACGAGCACGAGTACCTGGTCTGGAAATGGAGGCCGACCGGTGCCTGACGCGAACCGACAGGTGGCGATCCTGGGCGTGGGCATGCACCCATGGGGGAAGTGGGGCCGCAGCTTCGTGGAGTACGGCGTGAGCGCCGCCCGCGCCGCGCTCGGCGATGCCGGCCTGCAGTGGTCCGAGATCCAGTACATCGCCGGCGCCGACACCATCCGCAACGGGTATCCCGGCTACGTGGCGGGGGCGACCTTCGCCCAGGCGCTCGGATGGTCGG